>NZ_JAUQXO010000012.1:0-55132 GCF_030834625.1 Geobacter sp. | reverse complement strand
ACCGTCTGGTTGGTGCTGTTGTGGCAGGTGGCACAGGTAGAAGTGCGGGAAAGATGCTCGTTCACTACGCCCAGGTTGTGGCACTGGGCACAGTCGGCGTTGGCCAGGGCCTTGTTATGGTCCAAGACGTGATTAACCTGGCCATGGCAGTTGGCGCAGGATACGGGAGTGCCTGCCTTGCCTGTAGTAATAGTCTGCTGCACCGTCGGATTGGTGCTGCTGTGGCAGGTGGCGCAGGTGGAAGTGCGGTTCGTGTGCTCGTAGACAGGCCCCTGATTGTGGCAGGAGGAGCAGTCAACGGGGGTGCTCACCATGTCGTGCTGCTGAACGTGGTTAAGCGCACCGTGGCAACTGACGCAATTGACGGTGGTGCCGGCGCGGCCGGCCGCGATTGCCTGTATCACCGCAGGCTTGGTGCTCTGGTGGCAGGTAGCGCAGGTGGAGGTCCGGTTCAGGTGCTCGTAGACAACCCCTTGGGCGTGGCACGTGACGCACTCGACCGACGGAATCGCCTTGTCGTGCTGCAGGATGTGGTTGACCCCTGCATGACAGTTGGTGCAGTTAACCGGTATTCCGGTTGGTCCCTTGCCGATATTGATGGTGTTGATCACCTCCGGCTTGGTGCTGCTGTGGCAGGTTGCGCAGATCGACTTGTGTTCCGCCACCGGCGGCTGGGTGTGGCACTGGCCACAGTCCGGGGCGGTGGAGAGCATGTTGTGGGCCAACGAGTGATCATACTGGCCGTGACAGACGATACAGTCGCGCACCATCTGCATTGTCAGGATGCCCGTAACGGGATCTTTGACCAACTTGTGGCAGGAGGTATAACAGTCGATCCCCTTCTGCAGAGCTACCTGGTGGTGCTGGTTGGAAACCGAGCCGTAAGTACCGCCGGTGTGGCACGTCCTACAGTCCGCCTCGGTCAGCGCGGACGCCTCGAGCACTGTTCCCGGCCCGGCCAGGAGCAGTGTTGCCATCGCCCACAGGACCATGAGGACCTGGGGCACCATTTTAAAAATCCTTGACCTTTTCAAAGCGTTACTACCTCCTTTCGTCTATCTCGAAGAAGAACGGGAGCCATCCCGTACGAGACTATCTCACTATGCCGACCGCGTCCGGAAAGAACCGGCCGGCAAACCTGGAACAATGAAGAACGACTAAAGCATTCCATGTGCCAGCCGGAACAAAACCCGATTAAAACACTCCAACTGTCACAAAACACGGTTTTGGAGGATTAAAATCCCGGCACGAAAGGGGCCGGCACAACAACCAATGCCGCGGTATAGCGGGATACCTTCGCCATATAACCGGCACATCATCCCTTCAGACTTCTTCCCCTACCCGTGAGTCGCGGAAAAACCGGTTACGGAATCGGAGCGAAGGTCTGCGGATGTGATGCGCCGTGGTGCTTCACGGTCTTCAGCAGGGCCTTCACCTCGGGGGGCATCTCCTTCCCCTCCTTGAGCATGGCCTTCATCTGGCCGGCCAGATAGGAGTGGTTGATGAGGAGATCGAGAACCGACAGCATGAACTCCTGTTTCCAAGGAGTAAGTTTCTCCAGATTCTGGAACTTGTGCATGAAGAACTTCTGGGACGCCCGGCCCAGCTGGCGCTCCAACTCTTCCATTGTCATGTTCTTGGGCTTGATGACCGGTTCCACCAGATTGTATTTGCGGTAATCCTTGGTGGCCACGTAGGGCTCAAGCTCGGGGTAAAGCTCGGCGTAGGGCCAGGGGGCGATGGCGAGGAAGAAGGCCATGTCGGGGTTGTAGTGCTTGGCGAGTTCGATGGTCTGCTCGATGGATTCGGGAGTGTCGTCGGGCATGCCGAGGACGAAAGAGGTTTCCGAGACAATGTCGGCGTTGTTTATGAGGTCAATGGCAGCCTTGGACTGGTCGACCAGAGTGTCTTTCTTGAAGAGATCGAGGGTCTCCTGGGTGCCGGCCTCGACCCCCACGTAGATATGCTCGACCCCCCCTTCCCGGTACTTGTCCATGATGTCGGCGTCGCGCATGATGTCGTCGACACGGGTCTCCATGAGGAGCTTCACCGGCACCTCACGCTCAATCATCAGGTCAAGGATCCTGACCCACCGCTCCCGGTCGAAGGTGGGAAGCTCATCGGAGAGCATGGCCACCTGAACGCCGTGAACGTTGTGGAGCATCTCCAGCTCGGTAACGAAGTTTTCGGCGCTCCTGGCCCGCCACGACTGGGACCAGAAGAGCTGCTGGGAGCAGAAGGAGCACTGCGATTTGCAGCCGCGGGAGGAGGAGACGATGGCGAGGCGGGCGTTCTTCTTGGCCCGGTAGGTGTAGATGGGCCACTCAACCAGATCCCAGGCTGTGGGGAGACTGTCCAGATCGTGGATATAGGGGGCCTTCGGAGTGACCACTACCCCCCCGTCGCGCCAGTAGGCAATCCCCAGAACCTTCTTGGGGTCGTCGCCGGCATTGAGACAGTGGCAGAGCATGGGGAGCGTCTCCTCCCCCTCGCCCCTGACGATGTAGTCCACGGCATCGTGATCGTGGGTGAGAACCTCGTCGTAGCAGAAGGCTGCGTGGACGTTGCCGAGCACCGTGACGATGCGGGGATCGATGGCCTTGGCGAACTTCAGCAGCTTCACCGCGTCGACAATGGATGCAGTATAGGCGGTTGTGGCGATCACATCGGGGCGGAACGCCTCGATCCGTTTCTGAATGTCGGGCCACTTGTGCCACAGGGACATGGCATCGTAGTAATCCACCTCATACCCCGCAGCCCTGAGTGCCCCGGCAATATAGACGAAACCCACATTGAGCCAGGTACCGGCAGACTCCACCACGCCGGAGTGATAGGGAGGGGTAATGAGAGCTATTCTTTTGATTTTCATGCACTTCTCCTCAAAGAGGTTAAAACTCAAGCGTTTACAACAGCAAAAATCGGGCCGCCTACATATGGCATTAATAATCGCACATAGGCCTTATTAAACACAAGTTTATTGTGGCGGGCCACCCGGGGGCGCTCCGTGAAGTCGCGGAACACTCCGGCTTATGACGGAGCAGGGAGGAGGGAGGAGGGAAAGGAAGACCAGAAAGGGGCAGGATGCCCGTCAGTGGAAAACCATCGGGTAGATGATCAGATAGCCTACGCCGAAGAATGAAAAAAGTACCACGTGCTTGATGATGAGCATCCGGCGGCGGACCCGCTCCGCGTCGGCGCCGTACCAGTTATCCACGTAGGTGAAAGTTCGTCCCGCGCCAGTGGCCATGATGATCACCATGGAGACGACACTCCCCCAGAAGAATATATGCTCCAGGCGATTGAGAACAGCGATGATCTCCTGGGGCTGGGCCTGGTGCATTCGATGAATAAGGGCGATGGAGGCGATGGCGGCAAGCCATATCCCGGCGGCGAAGTCGTGGATAAAGCCATTCAGGATGACGGCGACGTTACGGATGTTCATGGGATACGAATCCTCTCGGGATATGCGGGATAACGTTCTTCATGCTACTTCTTCCCCTCCCGCTCGATCATCTCCTCGATAGCCTCGCCGCAGGGGCACAGGGGGTCGTCCTTCTTGATCTTCGCAATGTGCCGGCCGATGGAGAATTTCATGTAGAGGTCGAGGAAGGAGAATATCTTCTTCTCCCCCATGGGGCCCACGGGCTTCTCCGAAGGCATCTGAGACACCTTGCCGTCCACCACTTGGGCCCGGCCGATGATCTCGAAGCCGTCGTCGGTCCGGTAGCCGAGGTTGTCGGTCTGCACGCCGAGGACCGTCGGAAGGTTGGCCAGGTCGTAGTGGCGCAGCAGCCCCACCTCCCCCGGCGGGAGCACCCGGGAGCAGGTCCCGATGTCCATGGCCACGACGCGACACCAGGGGAGGTCCGGCTTGATCCGCTCCCGGTCGATGCCCGCCAGGAGGTCCCTGAGGCTGGAATCGACGCTGTTCGTGGCGCTCTCGGCCATGCCGAGGACGTTGAGGCAATAGGCCGGGTCCACGCCGAAGGTGTCGCGGCACCGCTCATAGTATTCATCGCGGCCGCAGTCCCCGAAACGCCCCCGGTAGCCGCCGCCGTCCACAATGCGGCTTCCGGCGGGGAGCGCGAAGCGGAGGCCGTTTTTCCGGCAGGCGTTGAAAAAATAGATAAAGGCGGAAGTGGAACCGATGAGCGCCACGGGCTTTCCCGCTACGACCAATTCCCTGAGCCGGTCCATGAATTCCCGGATAAGGAATCCCCGCCGCGTGATGAAAAAGCCGCTCTGGTCAGTGCCGAAGGAGCGGATCGTCTCGGCCATGCCGATGGCCATCCCCATGGAAGGGGCCGTCTCCGGCGACGGGGCCAGGACCAGGATCGGCATCCGCTCCCCCTCGGGGAAGACGTAGTCTCCCATCACCTTGCGGTTGGCCGCCAGCACCAGCTCCCGGCCGTACTCGTCCCTGAAGATTATCCCGCGCAGGTCAGGGTCAGTGGTCCCCCCCGTGACGTTGGCCATGACCGTCTGCTCGTAGGGGAACGAAATGACCAGATTCTTCTTGAAGGCGTCTGACGGATAGGCGGGGATATCTTCCCACCGGCCGATCCCGGCGGGGTCGATTCCCCTGCCGTCGCAGTAGGCGCGGTACGCCTCGTTTGCCCCGTACTGGAAGCGGAACACCTCCAGCGCCAGGGAATCGAACCGATCCTCCCCGCGGGGGGCGGCGATGTAGTCACGGATCGTTTCGAAAAGCTCCCGCCGGCGTGCTTCGCTCATCGATTATCTCCCGACAGAGGGCAGAAAGGCGCAGGCACTGCGAAAAACTGCTTCCGCCCATTCTGAATGGCGTCAGATACGGAGGTCAGGATCATTTGAAATACTCCGAGTGGACCGACGAACCAATCAGCGGCGTGAAGAAGAGGGAAAGGACCGACAGGAGGAAGCAGAGGATGTAGAGGTAGGCCGCCGCCTCCCCCTTCAGCCCGAAGAAGCGCCGCAGGTGCAGGTAGATGCCGAACGCCACCCAGGTAATGAGCGACCAGGTTTCGATGGGGTCCCACCCCCAGAAGCGCCCCCACGATTCATAGGCCCAGATGCTCCCCGCCAGCATGGCAATGGCCCAGAAGGTGAAGCTGAAACCGGCGAAGCGGAAGGCGAGGATATCCATGGTCTCCACGTCGGGAAGGCGGGCAAGCCACTCGAGACTGGTGCGCTTTCGCAGAATGTAGAAAATTGAAAAGGCCAGGGCCACCAGCAGCGTACAGACCGATATCTTGTAGAAGGTCACATGGAGGACGAGCCAGACGCTCCGAAGCGTCGGCGGCAGCATCTTCACCTGGGGCTCGAAAAAGATGCCGATGGCAATCATCAGGAAGGCAGCCGGGAACACCAGGATGCTCGCCGATCTGATCTTCGGCAGGAAGTGGGCAAAGACCATGAAAAGGAAGAGCCCCATCCAGGCCTGTGAAGAAAGAACCTCGAACCGGCCGATGTAAGGGCCGTGCCCGACTATCTTCCACCACCAGAGGATGCCGATGCCGTGGACCAGAAGCCCCGCCCCCACCAGGAGATAACTGATCCCGGTGGCGCGCTCCTTGCGGAAGATGAGGCCGGCAACGTTGAAGATGGTGGCGAGCACATAGATGACCACTGCAACCCAGTGGACGATGGTGATTGTCGAAAAGGAACTTTCCATGGAAACGCGAACCTCACTGAATCGGGACGCATACAGCGTCCCTTAATCACGCCGGGCGGGGCGGCAAACCTTTGCAGAGAACCGGCGGGCAATGCCTCTGCTACTGTGCCGTCCCCTTCCCTGGAGCCGGCGCACCAGAGGGAGCCTTCTTATCGGCCCCCTGCTCCGTGGCGACGTCCCTGATCCACCAGGCGCCGTTCTTCTTGGCGAGGCGGTAATTCATCCGGTAAACGAACCCCTTCTCGTCCCGCTCGACTTTCCCGGTATCGATGTTCACATGCCGGAAGTCCCACACCTCACGGGTCTTCACGGAGGCAGAGGTGTTGTTGGCGAACCGGATATCCTTGAAGGATATGTCCTTGAGCTCCGACATCATCCTGAGCCGCCCCTCTCCGAGGGCCGCCATGTGGAAGTAAACCTTGGCGGTCTGTTGCTCCTCAGCCACCTGGGCCAGTCCGGCCATGTTCAGTGCCGCGTACCCCTGGGCAAGAAGAGAGTTGTACCTCTTGATCGTGGCCTCAACCTGCTCCACCTCCCGAGAGTCGACGGTGCTGCAGGAAACAGCGGCAACGGCAAGCAAAAGCAATGCAATACCCTTTTTGATCATGTCATGCAACTCCCCATGATAAATAATTCAAGCCTTCTGTTCATCCGTCGTGGCGGGCAACCGTGCCAGACTTCGGAGTTCATCGAACTCGTCGCGGTAAAGCCGTTCAAAACGCGTGGCCCGCCAGACGAGCCGGCACCCGCTCCCTGCGGGAGAGAGGGAGCATTCCCGGGGGGGGCAGAAATAGCTGAGCGACCCGCCCAGGCAGACGATGAAGAATCCGAGGAAAATTCCCGCCATGCCGGTGGTATCGATGAAGATCAGCCCCCCCCAGCGTTCAACCTTGACCAGTTGGGCCGAGTAGTCGCCGAGTCGCCCCGTCTCCCCAACCTTCAGGGGAAGTTCCGCGGCAACCTTTCCGTCTTCCATGAGGCGCATCACGAAGAGGGGGTTGTTCCCGTCGAGGGAACGCCGCTCGGCATCCCCGTAGTATTTCGTCTTGAGCTCGCTCGGCAGCCAGGTGAGGACAAAGTCCTTGTATGACGCAGTATTCCGGTCAACGGGCTGATCGAGGGAGAAAACCTCGCCATGCTCCTGGCCGTCCCTGCCCGTAAACTTCACGAAGAATGCCCTGCCATGGGACTTACCCTGGAAAATGCGCATGCCCTTGTGGCGGACCGACTTATTGATATGCATCGAAAACGGTGTTGCCCGGCCGGCAGCATCCACAAAACTGAAATCAGTGGTAAGCTGCCGCATATTGTCGTTGTCGTAGTACTCGGGCACAACCCTGTCAAGCCTGACCGCTTCGGGGAGAATCAGCTTGCCGGCCAGAAGACCCCGTTCCTCCTTAATCCACTCCGCACCGGGCTGGTGCACTTCACCTTCAAGCAGATCGATCACCGCCCGTTTCTCGCAGAGGAGGATGAGCAGCGACGAGGCAATGGAGACCACGATCCCCAGGTGAAGAAGGAAGTTTCCCCAGTATCCCCACGGATGACGGACAAACCGGTTGGCGCCGTCCCTCCCCCCTAGCTTCAGATAGCCCAGGGAACGGAGACCCGCGGCAAGCTCGGCGGCGCTGATCGGCGTCTCAAAGGATTCTCCTTCCGAGATTCCCTCCCGGCTCTTCCGGAGGGCAATCCGGAACTGCTCCCAGGTAGAGAAGCAGAGCGAAACGAGGAACAGAGCGAGGAGCACTGCGAACCAGGGGGAGGTATAGACATGGTCGAGGGCCAGCCCCCGCGACAACTTCGCCAGGGTCGGGTTGGCGAGCTGCCACGTGTCCAGTTCCGGCGGCGGCGTGAGGAAGCGTTGCGGGAAAGAGTAGCCCAGGAGGATCGCTCCGAGCATAAGGAGAATGAGGGTTATGACCGTCTTTCTGGAGAGGAAGAAGCGCTTGAGCATCCGGGCATATTACTACAAATGCTTCGGTCGATGTAACTGATTTTTAGTCGAAAGCGTCACCGCCGGACTCCGGCCCCCCTGGGCGGAGCGGTAAGTACCGGCGTCAGCAGCGCGGCCCCCAGGTCGGCATCTGCCTTTCTGTCGTATATCTTCAAATAGATTCTATCCAACGCCGTGGTTCCCCACCAATTGTCGCGAACCACCGTATCATACCGCTGGCGGTCGCCGAACCGGTAGTCATACTCGCGGTTCCCGCTGATGGCGTTGAACCTGATGACCGGCATCATGGCATAGGCCGGATCGGCCTCGTACTCGTCAGGCATGAAATCCACCCGATTCTGCCCGGACGGCACGAAAAAAATCCCCACGCCGTTGCCGCGGATCCGGTTGTACTCCATGGTCACCGGCCCCTCCAGTCGGTGATAGCGGATGCCGTAGCGGTTGCGCTCGATGTCGTTGTGCTCGATTCTCAGCTCAGCCCGGCCAAACCGGAGCCCTTCGTGGTTGCCGGCAAAGACCGAATCGCTCACCACCGCCCGGGAGAAATGGGCCTGGAACCCCGTGAAGGCATGCTCCACGACGCAGTAGCGCATGACGTTCTCAGCACCCGACGTGAAGAGGAGAATGTAGGACCAGTCTCCCGGTCTGGGTTTGTTCTCGGCGGACGAGAACCGGATCCGCTGCCGCGGCGTCCCCTCCGCCACCAGCCTCCCCAGCACCCTCAACTCGCCATCGCCGACGCCGTCCTTGTCCCGGTCAACCTTTCTGAACCGGACCGCTGTCCCCGGCCGGATGGTGAGGGTCGCCCCCCGCGCCACCACGACCCTTCCCGCAATCTCCACCCGGCCGTTCCAGACCGTATCCCGGTCGATCACGGAATCTTCGAGACGAAGGACTCCTTTGGGCGGAATGGGTTTCCCCCCCGTTGTTCTCCCTTTCGAGGCTTCTCTGGGGCCAGCCGGGTCGGCCATCACCCGTCCCACGGTCATGCCCACATCTTTGAGCTGCCCCGTCACGGTCACGGCATGGTCGACATTCTCTTCATACAAACCGAACAGCTCTCCCCGGTGGGGCGAGGCGCCGGCAAATTCACGGGCCATGAGGTAGTAGGTCCCCGGCTCCTTCAGCCCGATGGTGAAGGCGCCCGTGGCATCGGTTGTCCCCATGAATTCCGACTTGAGCCGGAGAATATTCATTCGGAAAAGCTGCCCCGGCTCACCCTTGTACGCCATCACCGTGAGCCCCGGCATTCCCTCCCCGCTACGATCAGTCACCCTGCCGGAAACGCCATATCGGGCCGGGGCCTCCTCAATCCGCTCCCGGAACCGCGCCAGGTGATGCCGGGTCCGGGGGACCGTGATCCCCTCGGCCAGAAAACCCTCCACATCGTCCTTGGGATAGCAGGGAATTTCAATGGTCGTACCGGCCCCGTCGGCAACGGATACCGGATTGCCGGGGTAGTAGCAGAAGAGATCCCCCTTGCGCATCTGCATCCCCCCGTTGGCGACCATCCGCTTGCGGGCCACCACCGTATAGCCGCCCTCCAAAGCCCTGATACTGAATGTTCCATCGGGCCCCGTGCCTTGCGTTGCAAGGCCCACCCCCCTAAACTGCTCACCCCCTGCAGGATAGACGGACACAAGCGCATCGGCAACCGGTTTCCCTTGGTAAGTCACTACCCCCGAGAGCCCGAAATCGGCCGTTGCCTTCATTGCAGACGACAGGTCCGGTACTGCGATGAAGGGTAGCCAGAGTTTCTCGCTACCGATCTTCACGGGGTTTGCGCCGTGGAAAGAAAAGTACTCCGTTGCACCCCGTTTCCCACGGGCAACCAGATGATAGCCCCCCGGCGGGAGGTCCAGCAGGTAGGAGCCGGGCCTCTCCCCCGCCGATGACCGGTAGAGGGGAGTACCCTGTCGCACATCCTTCAGTGAACCATAGGCGGAAACCACCGCCCCCACCAGGGGTCCCTGCTCCACTACCACCACCCCCTCCACCAGCGTTGCAAGAGAAGGGGGAGGAAACAGCACAAGAGCTGAAAAGAAAATGCTCCACGCAACGAATTGCATCAACTTTATGGCCGTCCCGTCATAGCGCCGAACTCACGGACACCCTTGATTCAGCAGGCGTATCCATCCTGTCCCCGCGTTTTCGATCTTCCGTTCAATGGGCCCGCTGACTGGACACTTCGCTGTACACAACGCCAGAAATTTCGCGAATCACCGATGCCAGGCGGGTAAAGTCGTGCCCCTTGGTCATGATGCCAAGGAGGAAGGCTCCACGGGGGTGGTAAACGATGCCAAATTCATGCAGCTCTCTGATGCCGCTTTCCTCTAGGGTCTTTTCGCCGAACTTGGTCGCCACCGTGACGCCGGCCGGAACCCCGCCGACAATGCCGTCGCGAAAGACGCCGTTGCTCAGGTACTGCAGCGCCTTTTCCGACATCTCCCGATTGAGGTACGTGGCGTTGTAGAGAACCCGGTAGAAGGAGGAATAGGCACGGACCGACATGGAGTCCTCCGCCGCCTTGGTGGGATCGAAGTTCACATGGAGATCGGCGACGATGGCGTCCAGCTCCCGGGTGTCGATGTTGTCCAGGAGAAGCCGCCAGGCATTGTTGTCCGAATAGGCAATCATCCGGAAGATGAGGTCGTCAACCGTATAGGCCGTGCCAGGGGCGAGGGTCTCCCGGGGTTTGATGGTCTGGAGGGCGCTCCAGTCGGTGGCGCCGTCGTAGCGGAAGGTCCGGCCGAGCAGCGCAGGGTCGCGCTCGGCCCTCTTCAGCCAAGCCATCATGACCACTACCTTCAGAAGACTGGCCGGGACGAATTTCTCCCCCGCCTTTATCCCGAAGGAAGCGCCGCTTTGCAGGTGTCTGAAGTATACCGACACATGGTCGGCATCACCGGCGGCGGTCCTCTTGGAAATGAGAGCCTTGACCTTGTACTTGAATGGCTGGAGCTCGCTCCCGGCGGTCAGGTCACCTGCTATCTCGCAGTCGAGGAGGGGACTGGTGAAGCGGTAGCTGGCCATGTGAGTGTGGGAATGCCGCCGGGGCTCGGCCTGACAGGTGAAGATCAGATAGCCAAGGACGAGGCCAGCCGCAAAGCCTCCTCCAACGAGCGCACACCGTGCCAGATATGTCTTCCAGGAACGTGCCACAAGCATCCTTTCCCCTACACGCACACTCATAGGCAACCTGCGCGTGTAATCAAGGCATAGCTCTCTGCTGCCCGGGTTGCCGGCTGAGTCTGTCAACCTGAATGTCAATGCCTCTGCTCATCTTCCCCTGTTCAACGACAACGGAGTTCGGCTTCTCCGACGTTCCATAAATGCCCATGAATTCGCCCTCTTCCGGCTTGCCGCCGCCATAGTGGATGCGCGCCCTCAGAAAATAGGTTCCCTTCCTGGTCAGGACCAGCAGATACTTGCCGTCGGCACCGGTCGCCCCTGACGCATAGCGCGGCATTCCTTTCATTTCCGTTGTTTCATAGGCAAAAACGCGGATACCGGCCACGGGCTGCCCCTGCTTGTCGGTTACGGTCCCCTCGATGCCGGTTATTCCGTCCGTAGTGACAGGCTTTTTCCGATAGGGGGTAACCTTGGTAATCGTGCCAATGTTCGTGGTCTTACCGGCCTTTACCACGTATTCCGTGGGATTTCCATTCTTGTCCCGGGCATAGTACTGGGGCTCCCCCTCCAGGGGTGGACCGGCACTGCTCGGGTCGAGCCGCTTGCGCATGACCAGGTAGTACCTCCCTGTGGGAAGCTGCACGGAGAACGTTCCCTCCTGGTCGATGGCGGTTCCCTGGTCTGGAAGACGCAGATACTTGTGGCTTGCGGGGGGGGGACCATTCGCCTTGTTGAACAGCAGCACCTGGCCCCCCGTCATGGGACCGTATTCTTTCGTAATCCATTTACCGGTAATCGTTCCGGACCCCTCCTCGGCAAAACCGGACACCGCCGAAAAGACCAGAAAAAGCCCAATAAAGATCATTCTCGTAATCACGTGGTCACCTCATTCTGTTATTGAAGGGAGTATCGTTCCAGCAGATGGTAGAAACGCGGGTCCTGCCATAGTGCTGCCAACTGCTCATCATCGGCCAGGGACTGGGCATTGGCGTACCCGCGCTGCACCGCCTTTTCCAGCCAGGTAATGGCGGCATCCAGATCACCTGCCATGGCCTCGATGCAAGCCAACTTATAGGCAATCTCGGCGTTGCCCCGGATCCGAGCCTCCGCCTGTTCGTAAAACTGACGCGCCTTTCCCGCATCGCCCCGGGTCTGGGCGAGATCCCCCAGCAGAACCATCACCTGCCACGCCTCCGGCTGCAGGGACTGTGCCCGCAGATAGGCCCTTTCCGCTTCGGCATAGTTGCCGCGCTTCAGGTAGTTGGTGCCGAGGCTGGCCCACCCTATGACATGGTCCGGCTTGATCGCCAGCAGCCTGTTCAGGAGAGTCATCCCCTTGTCCAGCTCCCCCCCTACGGTGTAGAGATCCCCCAGGCCGGCCAGCGCCGCGACGTTGGTCGGCTGGGAGGCCAGGAGATGCTCGTAGGCCCGGCGGGATGCATCCGCCTGCCCGGAGCTTAGAAGGGCTTCGGCGTAATGCTCCCATATCCGGGGGGTATTCGGCAGCTTGGCCACCGCATCGCTCCAGAGGGTGAGGGAATTGCGCCAGACGCCGACCCGCTGGAAGGAGGCGACGGAAAGAGCGGCAATCCAGACCGTAACGGCCAGGTAGAGGAGCGGTGCCCCCCGTGCACCAAGCCACGAGCGGAGGAATACCGCCCCGGCTCCTGCCAGGGCCGCGGCGCCAATGATGGAGACATTGATATAGCGATCGGTAATCAGCCAATAAATCGGGACAATTTGGGCAAAGGGAAGGAGCCCGATCCAGAAGAACAGCAGCCAGAAACCGAGCCGCCGGTCGTATTTGAACAGGCGATACCCGCCCCAGGCCAGTGCCGCCAGGAGCAGGCCCGCAGCGAGCACCACCCCATCCGGCGCGGCATGGACGAGGGGATCATAGATGGCGCTCAGGCCCGCCGGCCAGACCAGCCGCCACAGATAGAGGCAGAAGACCGGCAGCATGGTATAGAAGGTGGCCAGGGGGCTTCCACCGTGGTAAGGCTCACGGATTCCCCCCTGGAAATCGTGCTGCTGAACATGCATGGAGACCAGCGCGAAAACCAGCGCCGCAAGAGCGTAGGGGATCTTGTCCTTAAGCCGCAGGTGCCTGCCGGCCTCGGGAAAGCAGAGATCATACAGCACGAGGATCACCGGCAGCACCAGGGTGGTGGACTTGGCCATGAGCGACAGGAGGAAGGCCGCCAGAGATGAGAAATAGGCCCACCGGCCCCGCCCCGCTTCAGCAGTGCGGTAGCACCGATACGCCTCCCAGGAAAGAAGAAAGAAGAAGAGCGACAGCACGTTCTTGCGGCAGGAGATCCAGGCAACCGACTCCACCTGCAGCGGATGGGCCAGGAAGAAGGCAGCCGCAACCAGCGCCAGGAGCCGCTCGCCATGGAGGCTGAAAAGCAGCCGGTAAACGAGCACCCCGTTCAGGGCATGGAATACGAAGTTGGTCAGGGCGAACGCCCCCGGCTGCAGTCCCCACAGGCTGTAGTCGACCATGTAGGAGAGCATCTGCAAGGGGGCGTAGTTGGCCTGGTAGATGGAGGAGAAGATGGTCTTCAGGTTCTGCCACGAGAACCCCTGGATCGAATCGTTGTAGACGATGTACCAGTTGTCGTCCCAGCTCATCTGGAACTCATGCCCCAGGGTCCTGGCGTAGATTCCCACCGTCAGGAGGATCAGCAGCAGATAGTCGATCTTCTGATTTCGCGCAAGCGGCTGGTTCATCGCGGGAAAAGGGTCTGAAAGCGGGTTTTCAGAATAAAGAGGATCATGGTCATACCGAGCCTTATGGCTTTGCCCAGCTTCCCCGTAATCTTGGAAACCCCCTTACGGGGGAGGTATTCCACCGGGATCTCGATGACTTTGTTGGACGCGCGGATGCACATGATCATGAACTGGGGCTGAAAGTGGGAGCCGATCACCGAAAGCCGGTGGACGAACGATTTCAGCACGGCCCCTTTGATTAGCTTCATGGTGCACCCCACATCGGTCAGGCAGGGGCCGTTGAAGAGGTATTCCAGAAGCTTCGCCACGGCCACGTTGCCGATCCGCAGCAGCCAGCTCATGTTGGCCCCGGACCAGATGGCCGCCTTGGACGTCCGCGTGCCGAAGACCACATCGTAGTCATCGGAGTAAATCAGCAGCTTGAGCAGGTCCTTCGCCGAGAAGGTGCCATCGGGCTCGCAGGTTACGATGATGTCGGCGGTCGCCCCCCTGAGCCCCCTGGTCAGCGCCGCGCCATAGCCGGGCTGCTGCTCGAAGAGATACGTTGCCCTGGTTGCCAGAATCTCTTCCCTCGTGCCATCGGTCGAATTGTTGTCGACAACGATGACCTCATCCACGAAGCCCGTGTCGTAAAAGTCGGTGATGGCCTGCCGGATGCTCTCTTCCTCGTTGAAGGCCGGAAAGATGACCTGTACCGTCTGCTCGTTCCACATGGATCACGTCCAGCCCGGAGGGAGATTTCTGGTTATCTCAAGGCCCTCGAACCTGCGGGCCTCGCGGGGGCCGACCCGCCTCGCCCAGCGGGCCATCCTGCGGATTCCCTCTTCCAGGGGAAGCGGCTCAGGCAGCTCGAAGAAGCGCCGCAGCTTCTCATGACTGCTTACGGCATGCTGCACCTCGTCCCGCTTGGCGAGGAAGGTCGCTTCCGGCTCCACACCCATCTCGCGGGCGATGACCTGCCAGAGCTCCAGAATGGTGAAGGGCCTGTCGGCGCCGATATTGAAGACCTGGTTGTATGCCTCCCGGTTGTCGACGGAGGCAGCCATGACCGGCGCCACGTCGGAGATGTGACTGAACGCCCTGGTCTGGGTTCCGTCGCCGTAGATGGTCACCGGGCGCCCCAGCATGATCTGGTTCATAAAGATCCCCACCACGTTGCGGTGGGCGTCGCCAATATTCTGCCGTTCTCCGTAGACGTTGTGGGGACGGAACACGATGTAATCCAGCCCGAACATCCTGCGGCTCGCCTCCAGCTCAATCTCCACCGCATATTTCGAGATGCCGTAGGTATCCTCCGGATGTGGCGTCATCTCCTCGCTCATGGGGAGCTGGGCCGCACCGTACACCGCGATGGAGGAGGTGAAGACGAAGCATTTGATGCCGTGCATTACGGAGAGGTTGATCAGGTTCACGGAGCCGATCAGGTTGGTGTTATGGACGAAGCGCTTGATGTGGTGGCTCAGCCCTTCGGCGGCATAGGCGGCGAGGTGTAACACGTACTCGAAACGGTGCTCCGCAAAGAGCTGTTCGAGCAGGGGCTGATCGAGGATCGAACCCTCCACGAACGTCGCCCCGCACGGGACGTTGTCCACGCTCCCGCCACTCAGGTCATCGAGCACGACGACCCCATGCCCCTTTTTCAGCAGTTCGTCCGCCACGTGGGAGCCGATGAACCCGGCGCCCCCTGTCACCAATACCGTAGCCATTAATATCCCTGATCGACCTAACTACTTTGTTTTATTGAATGCCTTTTCTATCGTTTCAGCAACAGCAGTATGCCCTTTTGCACGCGCAATTTCCAGCGCAGTCATGCCACTGGCAATCCTGGCTGTCAAGTCCGCATTGTGCTCGATCAATATTTTCATGCCATCCGTATTCCCTTCCGCAGCAGCGATATGCAAGGCGTCGACTCCGAATTTGTTACGGATATCAACATTCGCCCCAGCCTCCACAAGGTAGCGGGCAATTGCTGTATGCCCGTTGGCCAAAGCGAACATCAGGGCTGTATCACCATTGCCATCGTTGTGTACAAGATCAAGATTAGCTTTCACGTCAATCAAAAATCTAACCACTTCCAGATGGCCATTCATGGCAGCCGCCATCAATGGTGTAACATCCTCCTTGTTCCGATTATCGATGTATGCGCCATGCCTCACCAGATACTTCACAACATCCAGTTTCCCGTTGTTGGCAGCAATCCAGACCGCATTGACAGCCAGGCTGTTCATATAATTCACCCAGGCTCCCGCAGCGACCAACTGTTTGACAATGTCGAGATTTCCGGATACCGCAGCCGACATGAGGGGCGTCCATTCATCAATCGGGACCCCTTCTATGCGGGACGTGCTCTCGGTATAGTTCACATCGGCCTTGGCCTTGATCAACTCCCGAACCTTGCCGGCATCATCGTTCATTGCCGCATCGAACAGGTGGCCGTTTTTCGAGCGGCGCGAAGTGCTGCTGACAATTTCATCCCCCCTGAGGACTACCTCGTAGACACCGTCCCTGGTTTTCCCGTTCTCCTGGCAGTTCCCATACTCTGCCGTGAACCTGGTCAATCCGTCCTTCTGAACTATGGTAATCTTCTTGGTGCCCCTGTGAGTACACCGCAGGATCTTCCCGTTATTGGCGCGCACCGCGTCGTGTCCGCCGATGTCGGTGATCATTTCAGTCATCAACCGGGTGGTATCTTCGGCACCGTATTCGTATCCGTGAGCAAAGGCGGCGCACTGCAACAACATGGCGACACCAATGAATAAAAGCCTCTTAGTCATGAACATCTCCTGAAATAAGGCGTTGGACGATCCGGAAGATCGCCGTCCCTGGCAATTGAGGCCCGCAACCGTCACAAACAACAAAGGTGAGACCTGTGGCACGGCCTCACCTTTGTTATGAGCACTACCTTTTCGGGTCAGCAGGGATGCACATTCGCCGAGCCAACAACACGGGGTTTGATATAGGTACGCTTCTTCACCGTTCTTCTCCTTTCCGCATCGTTATTTCGATGCAATGGGCAGCAGATTCCAAATTACTACCAGGGTGTCTTGGTATTCCACAGCATATTGTTGGGATAACCGCTCGTTCCGCCTCCAGTGGCGGTATCGTGGCACGTATTGACCGTTGGCGTCGTGTTGACATGACCAAAGAACCATTTGTACGGCACGGCAGCGCCCGTGCCGGGGTTCTGCTGTTTGGTGTCGTTCTTGAAGTACATGCCGCCGCCGATCGGGAACTTGCCTCTGCCCCGCCCGCTCTGTCCGAGGACATAGTGGTTGCCGCTGCCCGGTGTAGCGGCCAGCCCACTGGAGTTGGAAGTAGTGGCGGCAGCACTGACGGTTCCCGTTGAGGCGACCCTACCCCGGTGCTTGAAGTCAAGGCAGTTGGAAACTGTCAATCTGGGCAGTCTGGAGTTATGGGGCGCATGGCACTTGGAGCAGCTGAAGTTGTGCATCTTGTTCACTCCGGCCGTCGCATTGTTGCCGTTGGTGGCACCATTGGTCGTCGACCACCCCTTTACCGTACCGTGAATCCTGCTCATTGACTTCCAGGCGTCCGGCGCCACTGCCTGTCCCGCTTTTGGCGCAAGCTGTGCCTTGTTATGGCAGTTCGTGCAGAGGCCGGCAAAGGTAGTATCAGTTTCGGTGATCCAGTTGGTGGCAGTCTTTGTCCAGCTCCTGGCGGTCTGTGCGGATCCGAAGTTCGGCATGGATGCGGTAACTTCAGCGGCAAAGGTGTTCTGGTCGATACGGTAGACCGGGGTACTCCCGACCAGCTGACGGGCAGGCCGGTTCGCTTGGCCGCCGGTTGTTCCGTTAGTACTTTCTTGGTTTGTTCCACCCCTGGCTTCATTGGTATTCGCCGGGGCAACATCCTGCAAGTAGGGCGAGGTGAGCCAGGTCCCCTTGAGTAGCGGTACGCCATAGGCCCGGTTGCTCACGTAGCTTGCGTTCTTGCTGACGCCGTGGGGATCGTGGCACGGAGTGCAGAGACCGTTGATCTGCTTGTCAACGGTGGTGGTGAGGCTTGAAGAAGCGCCGAAGTGGCCACCCTTGTTGTCGGGGTTGAGGTTCTTGTACGCGTAGGTCCGGGTATTCGCAAAGGCAGAGTAGTTGCCGAAGTATGGCTTGTCGTTGTAGCCGTAGATGGACTGGGTGGCGCCGAAGGTGTCGTTGTAGCCCCACGGCATGACAGAAGACGACGTTTTATTGTTGTGGCAGTCGAAGCAGAGGGCGGCACCCGCATTATATACGTTCTTGTCAGGCGCGGCCGAACTGCCGCCCGCAGTCGGGGTGTAGTCGGCGCTGTAGCCGCCCACGCCGTTGACGGTGGACTTGAGGATGCCGCCCTTATAACGGCCCGTGGCGCTGGAGTAGCTGCTCATGACGCCGGTGGCGGTGGTGCCGTGGGAGTTGTGGCAGTCGTAGCAGAGCACGTTGACGGCGCCATTGGCCGTGTTGGTGTAGGTTTCGCCGTTCGTTTCGTTGCCGACGGCCCAGCCGCGCTGGTTGCCAGTGGCGTTGCCATGGGCGGAGTAGGCTTTGTTGAGGGTGTTTTTGTTGTTGATATTGGTTGAAGCGGCATCGGTGTACTTGCCCCACGGCGTGGTGGCGATGGAGCTGTACCGGTTGAAGATGCTGCTGTTGTCCCACGCATAGGCTTTCGGCGTCCTGGTGTCGCCGGTGGTGCTGAAGGGTTGCGTGGCGTCGTTCTTGGTGCTGTGGCAGCCGATGCAGTGATTGTTGATCTTGGCGTATTCCGTCCGCTTGCGGGCAGCGCTGCCGTTGGACGAATACTTGGTGAAGACGGCGCCGCGGGCGCCGGCACCCCAGATGACCAGATCCACCGGCTTGCTGGCGGTCCGGTCGTGGTAGGTGGCGTTGACGACGCCCGCTGAGTTGCTGGCCTCCATATGGCAGGGGTAGCAGTAGCTGTTGCTCATGGCCACTTTCTGTATGTGGTGGGACTCGCCGGCAAACTGCGGGGCAACGGCGGTGCGTCCACCCACCTCGCCGCTGTGGCAGCCGATGCAGGTGGGCTTGTAGGTGCCGGTGTCATAGTTGCCCGTGGCAGGTACGTTCCAGGTCGGACCAGTCGCAACCGTGGAATCGTGGCAGAGGATGCTGAAGCACTTCTTGGTGGCGCTGTCATAGGTGGCGGCCACGCCCACGACGGTGGTGTTGAAGGCGATGTCGAAGGTGCCGTTGACATGGAGGGGGTTGCCGGAGCCGGAGCCGTAGTGGCAGATGGAGCACTCGATGGCGTACCCACCGTTGGCGGAGCTGGCGGAGTGCTTCTGGTGACTGCCGCTGAACTGGCCGACCGAGGTCTGGTTCTTGTGGCAGCTGCCGCAGTTCATGGGAGCCCCGCCCCAGACGGGCGCCGGGCTGGCGTAGGTGCCCCTGCCGTCGCTGTGGCAGTAGACCTGGCAGCTGCCCCAGGCGGCGCTGGGTGCCAGATTATTGACAAAGCCGCTGGCCGCGAACGAGGAGCCGCCTGCCGGCTTGTAGCCGACGTTGTTATAGCCGGGAATTTCGTTCAGCCGCTTGGCGGTGGAGTAGAACTCCCACTCCACCTTGCCGTCCACGTGGTAGTTGTTTTCCTTGATGCCGTGGCAGTTGTTGCAGGCAAGCCTCGGCTCGCCGAAGCCGGTGCCCACGTGGGCGCCGTGGGATCCCCTGGCGCGGTAGGTGGTGCCGTCGACGCCGTGGCAACTGCCGCAGTTTGCCTGGGAGGGGCCCCCCTCCCAGTTGGGCTTGACATTGGTGCCGCCCCCAAGCTCCGCAAGGGTGCTGGTGCCGCCGCCGTGGCAGTAGAGGTTCTCGCAGGTGTTTACTTTGGTGAGATCGCTGGTGCGGCGCACCTTGGTGCTGGACCAGGTGGAGAAGTAGACGATGGGCTGCGAATAGCCGACGCTGGGGAGGGTGGTCATCCCCCAGAACACGCCCCTGGTGACCCGGTTGCCGTAGGCGCGGAAACCGATCTCCAGCTTGTGGCTCGGCATGTCGTAGGCGTAGTTGTAGTGGCAGGCGCCGCAGTCGTTGCCGATTGCCGGGTTGAGCCGGTGGGCCTGGTGGGCGCCGACCATGCCCGAGGAGAGGGCGCCGATGGCGGGCTTCGTCATGGTGTCGTCGTCCACCGGCGGCCGGCCGTGGCAGACGTTGCAGCTGTCGATGATGCCGTTGACGTGCAGATTGGGGTTGCTGAAGCCGGTGGCATTCGCATTGAGGTGCCGGTGGCAGTTGGTGCACTTGTTGAGGGCGTAGGGTGCGCCGGTATCGTCGTCGAAATGCTCGTAGCCCGACTTGGGCGCCGCCGGCGGCAGCGAATGGCACTTGACGCAGTCATTGGCGCCGACGCCGGTAAGGTACGGCGAGTTCCAGACGGCCACCGCGGGGGTTCCCAGTGCGCCCCCGTCATCCACGGCGGAGCCGTAGGGGCCGGTCCCCTCGTTGGAGTTCATTCCCGCGCCGTGGCACCAGATGTTGCTGCACTGCCTGGCGCCGTAGTCGTAGGAAGGCTGGTGGGCGGCGCTGGAGTAACCGTTCTGGACCCCCCGGTTGGCCAGGGAGCTCATGTTGTTGAAGTTGATCTCGGCCGACAGGGCATTGTCGATGTGGCCCGGAGAATAGGGGCCGGTCGGCGTGATGTGGCACTGGTTGCAGTCCAGCTTGGCCGAGTACTTGTACGGCATGGAGGTGATGTGCTGGAAGTGGGCCCCCACGTACGGATCGTTCTTGGATTTGGTGCCGCTGGGCCCGGTAGTGGCGTAGAAGCCGGCCGGCGACGGATTGGTGGTGTGGCATTTCTCACACAGGGGGGTGGCGGTGGAGGGGCCCCAGGCGATGGTTGCGCGGCCGTGGCAGTTGCTGGTGGCGCAGGTGCCGAAGGGGGCCGAGCCGGGCGTCTTGATGGCGCCGTAGGAGTAGACGGTGTTGTTGCCCAGGCCGCTGAAATTGAAATCGATTTTGCTGTTGGCGTGGTTCAGGGAGTTGGCGTCGCCGCCGCTGCCGTGGCAAATGCGGCAGTCGAACCCGGTCACGCCCGGAGCCGTATGCTGGCTGTGGCCGCCGCTGTTATGGGGGGGGCCGACATCGGAATGGGTGTGGCAGTCACCGCAGGTGACGGTGCTTCCCCAGGTTACGGATCTGTAGGAACTGGGACCGGCGGTGCCACCCGCGGACTGGACGTTGCTGTGGCAGTAGAGGGTGGCGCAGCTGCCGTAGCTGGCCGGATTCGTGGGGGCCATAAGGCCGGTCTCGCCCTTGTTGAGCCCCTTGTACGCGGCGGACGGCGATATGGTGGAGAGATCCCACTCCACCGAGCCGTTGAGGTGCGACGAACCGCTGGAGTAGTTGCGGTAGCCGTGGCAGACGGCGCAGGCGATGCCGTTGCCGTACCCCTGCACCGTGCCGGCATGCTTGCTGTGGCTGCCCGATGGCGGGGGGTTCGCGCCTTCGGCGCCGTGGCAGGAGCTGCAGCCTGTCTGGGTGATGCCGCTCCAGGCCGGTTCGGTGTTATAGCCGCCGCTGGCGGTGTAGCTGCCGTTCCAGTAGCCGTGGCAATAAACGCTGCAGGTCATGATCTTGTCGAAGGCCGGCTGGATGTCCGTCCCGGCGGCGGCCTGGTAGACATAGTCGTTGGCTGGGGTTACGGATTTGAAGATGCCGGTGTTGGTGCTGTTCTGGAAGCCCGGGTAGGTGCTGCTCCAGACGTTGAAGCCCATGTTCAGCGTCATGTTCGGCTGGGCGCTTGTCAGGTGGTTGCCGTTGCTGTGGCACGCCTGGCACTTCACGTTGCGCGCGGCATGCTTGGGATGGGCGCCGGCATCGTCCCCGGTTACGTAGGGGTAGAGGACGTTGGTGGGCGGAACCACCAGCTGGGACTTTTCAGCAGGGGGGTTGCCGTGGCAGTCGGTGCAGGAGAGGCCGTCGGCCAAGGTCTTGAACCCGATGCGATGGTCGTGGCAGCGCATGCAGTCGCTGCTGTTGTTGTGGGTGTTCCAGGCAACCTTGCTGGAGCTGTACTGGTGGAACCGGGCGTTGTGGTGACAGACCTCGCAGACGTTGGTGCTGGTGGTGCCGACGCGCAGGTCGTTGCCCATGACGCCGGTGGTGACAGCTTGGGAGGAGGAGACCGTGGTGAACACCACCGGACGGTTTCCGGTGGGTGTGGCGATGACCTCATTGACCCGTTTGATGTTGGATGTCTCTTTGGGGGAATGGCAGGTTGCGCAGGTATACTCCGTCCCCCACTGGCCGAACTTGGTGGTGCCGAGCTGCATGCTGCTGTGCATCATGGTGCCGTACTTGTTGACAACCACATGGACCGGATCCGGATACTGGACGGTGGCGGCAGAGGCGCCGGTCTTGTCAACCTTGACGGAGAATTGATTCTCCGCCATCTGGGGGGCTCCCGCCTTGGCGGTTATGTTCAGCTTGAGGTACTTGGAGCCGCCGTTGGTCGGCAGGACGAAGTTGTTGGCCGAAAAGGTCACCGGATCGAAATCGGTCGTGTTCGGGGTGCCGACGATGGAGAGCTGGAAGGTGCTGGCGCTTCCGCAGGTGCCGGTATCCTTGTTGGTGACCGCCACGGTCAGCTGCTTCGTCTCCCCCCCCTTGATATAGGTGGCGCTCGGGTTGATGGTCAATTCAGGCGCCTCACTGCAGCGGTTGATGATGCCGGCGGTGGTGTGGGCGGTGACACCAACGCTCCTATTGCCCACTGCATCGTCGGTGCAGATCCGGTAGCCGTAGCTCTGCCCCTCTTCGAGGCCGTTGTTATAGACATCCGGGTTGCCGGCGGGGTCGGCCCCCTGGTGCACGAGGAACACCTTGCCGGCCACCGGCGTGCAGTTCTTGGGCACCGGGGCGTTGCCCAGCCCCCTGACCACCGTGTAGGTGACGGCGCTGCCGCTGGCATCGGTCGAAGGGTCCCAGTTCAGGTTGATGGCGGGCGCGTTCGAGGCGGTTGACGCGGTGAAATTGCCGGCCTCATCGGGAGGGGCGCCGTCCATGGTGATCTCGGCGCTGGTGTCATCGTCGCCGAGGATAAGCCTGTTGATGGTCCTCAGATGGGTCAGGGAGGTTACGGAAGCCTTCACCACGTAAGTCCCCCCAAGGTTGTTCTTGGGGGTGACGCGAACGTAGCACTCTGTGGTTCCGGCCGTGGCGCTGAGGCCGGTGGTGGAAACCTGCCAGTTGTCAGCGGTGGTCGGCGATGTCAGGGTGCCGTGGACGACCGTATTGGCGCTGTTGACGATCTCCACCTTTGCCACGAAATCGGAAACCACGTGATCGGCCGGCAGGGCGGAGGTGGTGCTGAGGGTGACGGTGACGGTGTTGATCTGATCGTTGAGCCCGCCGTTGGTCTTGATGCCGAAGGCGTTGATCCTCGTGGCGGCGGCGGAGGCGTTGATGATGGCGCCGGGGGGCTCCGCCGCGCCGTCGGTCAGGGTGGTGGTCGGCTGAATGGTCAGGGTCGCCGAGGTGTTGTCGGTGTTGTTCCCCATGGTACCCGTGGCGGCGACGGTAAGTCCACTGACCAGGGCCTTCACGATCACGTTGACGTTGGGGGTGTCGGCGATATCGACGGAAACCAGGTAGCGCCTGACCGTGGGGGTGATAGCCAGGGAGAGACCGGTGAAGCTTATGCTGTTGCCGCTGATGCTGGAACCGGGAAGCGTGCCAATGGGTGTTTCGCCATCGACGACCCCGATGGTTCCCGCGTCGGCATAGAGCCGCACGTTCTTGATGTTGGTGCTGTTGAACAGGGCATTGCCGGTCACGGTGATGCCGGTGACAGTCTTGGGCTTGGCGGAGTTCAGGGTGAAGGCGTTGAGCACCTTGCCGGTGTCGGAGGCATAGACGTTGGCATTGGGGATGGTCACGCCATTGCCCACATCAACGTTCTCGTTCTCGGCGGCTGTTTCCTGGACGGTCAGGTTGGCTCCGTTGGAGCTGCCGGTCATGCCGTTGGCGGTGCCGAGGCCGATGCGCATGTTGTTGGTGACACCGATCTGGATGCCGAGCCGCGCCCCTTGGGGAACATTGCTGAAGTCCTGCCCTGCCAGGGAGATGGTGACCGCCTGGTTGATGGAGTTGGTTGTGATGTATCGGGAGGTGATCGGCGCGTTGACCCGCACTCCACCGGCCGTGACATAGAAGAGCTGCAGGGTGACGGTGCCGCCGCCGGAGGGGGTGTAGACCCGACAGGTGAATGAGGTCCCTTTGATGGTCTTCATTTCCGAAGGATACCCCGCACCTCCGAAATAGAGCCTGACGAAATCGCTCTGGGCCGTGGTGGTTGAATACCCCTGTCCGGCGACACTGGTGCAGCTGTGGGCCGGGTAGTTGAGCAGGCCCACCAGGGGGAAGCCCGATCCCGCGGTGGTCCTGACGATACAGTTCGAATCGGTGACCGCCGGCCCGCCCGACTCGGAAATGCCAGCCAGCGACATGCCCGAATCCCAGTCAGCCTTGTAGACTTTCGAGACGGCAACGCCGCCGTATTGGATGTTGGGGGTAGATGAGGAGGTGCTGGCAACGTTCTGCACCCCCCCCGCGGCGCCGGTAACCGTGAAATAACTGCCGTCAACAATGCGCGCCCCCACCGTGGTGGAGGGAGTGGCGGTGCGGAGGATGTCGTAGACGATGAAGTAGCGCTGCGGCGTGGTCGTGATGGTCTGGGCTGTCGTCAGGGTGTAGGTCTGCCCCGTCAGTTGGTTGAAGGTGTACGGTCCGCCGATCAGGGTGTCGCCGGCATCGAACAGGCCGTCGTTGTCGGCGTCCTTGTAGATGTCGAAGGAAACGTCGCCCGGCTCGTCAGGGTTGAGGTAGACACTGGTGTTGGTGCCGATCCTGTCCAGCTTGCCGCCGCTCCAGGTGGCGCCGCCGCCGACGTTGGAGTACATGTCGAGTTTCAGCATGGCCACGTTGTTGTCACCCTGGACAACGTTGGTGAGTCCTCCGCTGTAATAGTCGCCCAGATTGGTGACGGTCAGGGAGTTGGCGACGTAGTTGGCCTCGGTCACGGTGAAGAAGGAATAGTTGGTGGAGTTGCCCCAGTAGAGGCGGGCCGAGGAGGCGGTGCTGGCCATCTGACACTTGATGACGATCTTCAGGCGATGCCCGGGGTCGATGTCCTTGGGCAGAAGATTGACACCAGTGAATGGCAGTTCCAGGGGAGTCTGGACCGACGGATGGGCCTCGACGGTGTTTGAGGTCCAGAGCAGCACGCCGTTGTTGGCCGCCCCGGACGGGTTGTAGTCATAGACTTCCGCCCACCAGTTGATGGTGTTGGAGGTGCCGTTGCGGTCGCGCATCCCGATGGTAACCGCCGGCGCGGTCACGGTCTGCTTGGTGGCGTAAGCCGGACCGTAGACCCTGAGCATGGTCTGCGCAGTCGTATTGGAGGCGGCGGTAACGTAGCGGGAAGAGGCGTAGACCCCCGTCTTCATGGATATTTTCTTGTTGGGCGTAGTGGAAGTAGACGTGGAGGTTGTTCCATCCGCCCCCAGGTTGACCGAGGAACTGTCGAGGGTGAAATAATAGGTTTTGGTGGCCGAGTTCAGCAGCTGAGGCTGGAACACTCCCTGGTAGACGAGGATGCCCGTGAGCAGCATGAAGACGATGCCGATCTTCGTCCACCAACTCATTCCCCTGATTTTCCTGGCAAGTGTCGTTCCCATAGAGGTTACCTCGTGCAGTAAATGGAAAGTATCGTTTCAGCGTGGGGCAATTCATGAATTGCCCCTACATGTATTGCCCCTACAGCGACCCGTGGCAGCTGATACATTCGGTGACGCCGTTGTTGTCGGTCCATTTCACGCTGTTGCCGTTGTGGCATGCGATATTGGAGCAGGTCTTGGTGGAGCCGTCCCACATGGTGGCGGTGTCGAACGGCGTCTTGGCCGAGTCGTGGGACCCGGAGACCTTGTAGCCGACATTGCGCTTCCAGACACTGCTGTAAGCATGGGTTATGAAGTACTTCTGACGGACCTGGGCCTTGGAGAGCATGGTGACCGGCTGGAAGGACACGTCGACCGTTCCGTTGGCATGCTTCGACTTATCCCCAATGGCAGCCAGGTTTCCGGTCTGGGCGCCCACGGTGTTGCCGGCATAGTGACAGGTCTTGCAAACCACGTTCTCATCATTGCGGGCAGTGGTGACGGTCTGGTAATGGCAGATGTTACAGCTGATGGTGGTGGCGGTGGCCCCATTGCCGTGGCTGCTCCGCCCGCCGGTACCCGCCAGGGCGAGAGCGCTCGGGCTGCTGTAGATACCCATGGCATGGATGCCCATCTGGTGGCCGCCGGGTGTGCTGGTGTAGCCAAGGAATCTGTTATTGTAGTGGGACTTGGAGCCGGCGATGGTGCTGTTGGGGGCGTTGCCGTGGCAGTTGGCGCAGCGGTCGCCGGTGAAGCTGCCGCCGTACCAGTCGGGCGTGGTGGCATAGATCAGGTTGTCGGCGTTGCCGTTACTGTGGCAGTAGGCCATCGAACATCTGATACTGGATTTCGATGTGCCGGTAATGCCGCTGCTGGCGACATTGATTCCGATCGCGGTGGCGCTGTTTTTGGCGCGAAGGGTGCCTACCCCGGCTTCATCCTTCTTGAGGGTCACATTGACAACCGAGTTGTAGTGGTTTGCTGAACTGAGCGGATGGCAGTTGGAACAGCCGAAGTCGTATTCGCCCGCTGTCGAGCGGTTGGCGGTGTAGTTGTACATGGTTGGAGCGACGGTCGCGCTGATATGCTTGGCATGGGAGCCACTGGCCAGCAGTACGGCAAGGGTATGGCAGCCGACGCAGCCGATCGGTGTTGACGTTCCCCAGGACGGTGTGGTGGTACTGAAGTGGCAGGAAATATTGGAGCAGGTGTTGTAGCCGTCGCCCGGCCGGGCGGTGCCGTTGTAAGCGGCCGAGGCACCAAAATTCGAAGGGAACACAAGATCTACCTTGCCGTCAGTATGCTTTGATGTCGTGTTGTGGCACGAGTTGTTACAGTTGCCGTCAAACGCCAGTCCGCCGACATTATGACAGATCACGCAGCGCATCGTGCCGGTATAGACCGTTGAGGTGAGGTGCTTGGTGTGGCTGCCTGATGTGATCTCAGCCGCGAAGCTGTGGCTGGTGCCATGGCAGGTGCCGCACGCGCCGCTTCCCGCATTGCCCCATGTGGGCTGCCGGTAGGTGATGCCGGTTCCGCCTTCGTTTTGAACATTGGAATGGCAGTAGACGTTGTTGCACTGGCCGTAGGCGGTACCGGGGTCCTTGGCGTAGGGGGTCGCCTGGCCGCCATAGGTGCCGCCGGAGGCAGTGGTGAGACTGTTGAACGCGATGTTGACCTTGGCGTTGACGTGGGCGGAGGTGCCGGAAATCGTCATGGCGCCGTTGACGGTGGAGGCATGGCACTTAGTGCAGCCGATGGTGTAGAGCCTGGTTGCATTGACATGCCTGCCGTGGCTGCCGGAGGCCATGATGATACCGGAGGCGTTGTCGGACTTATGACAGCCCGTGCAGTTGACCGGCAAAGGGGTCCCCCAGGTCGGGACGGTGACCGTCGAGTAGGTACCCATGGTTTTCCGGCCGTCACTGTGGCAGTACAGATTGGTGCAGGTGCCGAACCCATTGGTCTGGCTCGGCAGGTAATCGTTAAGCGCGCCGGAATACGCGCCGCTGCCGTTGTTGGGAGCGGCTGCGAAGCTGATGTTCAGATTCCGATGCCCCGCACTGGTGGCATGCTGAAAGGTTGTGTTGTTTGAATGGCACTTCTGGCAGTTGACGACGCCGGTATAGTACTGGTCATGCTTGGCATGGCTGCCGGCCGCACCCGATGCCCCGCCGCTCGGCGGAGCGCCGTGACACTTGTTGCAGTCCGCCGGCGAACTAAAGAGCGCTCCGCCCCACTGGGGAGTGGCTGCCTCGAAGTGACAGTTGACGTTGGAGCAGGTGCCGAAAACCGGCGTTGCAGTATGGGGAACGGATGTCATGTTCCGGTACCGGGCCTGCTGCGGCGAATTATTGAGGTTGCTGACGAAATTGATGCTGCCGCTGCGATGATAGTTGGTGGAGGGCATCCGGTGGCATTTGCCGCAGTTGGAGGCGCCGCCGGAAGCCCAGGAATGGGTGGTATGGGTTCCCCCGAACTGCCCGGTGGAGATGTTGCGGTAGGCGGCATCGACCGGCGGCATGCCGTGGCAGCCGGAGCAGCTAGTGATGGTGCCGGCATGAACAGAGCCTGTGCCGCAAAAGACGACGAGAGCCAGCGCCAGCGAGGCCGTAAAGGCCGCCAGCACCAGTACTGCGCCAGAGGTTCGTTTCGTTCTATTCTCCGTACCCATGACTACCCCCACGTCGCATCTTCATGGTGAGCTCACCAACATCCCGACCCATCCCCTCCATGGGAAAAAATCGGCACCCAAACGTCAAATCACCGTAAGCTGGTGTCAATTAACTGAAATCCCGCACACAGCCCATCATTTCGGAGCGGGTTCAACCCTCCTGAATTACTCAAGGTATAGCCTTCAGCGTATCCACTCGGGTGAAAAACGGTTTTGTTATTTGGGACTGCTGGTTAGTTATATGGCAAGAGAGGTGCCAAGTTAATGAGAGGGGCGGGCCTGCGGGCATGTATTGAAAAAGATTAATATAATTAATTTCTCACTCAGTTCTTTTAAGCGAACATGCCCCTGGTGGGAGGATCTCCACCGAGGTATGCCCAAAACTCTGGAACCGGTCTGTCTTCACCTTCACATCGCACGGATTGCAGTAACCGAAGCGGTGGCAGGGGCGGAAGCGGTCCTCGAACCGGAAACCGGGATCGAGGATGTTTCCCACCGGCGCCATCCCGGCGTACAGATCGCTGTGGCAGCGATAGACCGCGCCGTCGGGACCGATGATGAGCTCCGATGTCCGACACTGGACATGCTCCGCCCCCTTCCTGTCGCAGGCGCCGCGGTACCGGAATGTTCCGTGTACCGTCCCGTTGTGCTCGCCGAGAAACTCCTTGGTCCGGAAATCCACGCCCCGCGCGGCGCAGTATTCGCGGGCCGCGGCCATCTCCCCCTCGCGCGCGGGGTGGAGCACCCCCCAGATGCCGATGCTGTAGCCGGCGCGCTGCAGCACGAGCACCCTGTCGACCAGGGTTTCCAGCCCCATGACCTCGGGGTGATAGCTCACCCGGATCGACGCATAGGGGGCGTCGCGCCTGAGCCGTTCCGGCCGCACCTCGCCCATGAATGAGGCGAGGTCGAACTGGAGATTCGTCAGCAGGTCCATGGGGGTTGCCCGGTCGACGCCGTTGACGATGCGGAAGAAGTCGGGATGGAGGGTCGGCTCCCCACCCTGGAGCGTCACGGGGAGGTCGGCCCGGCAGACGATGCGGTTCAGGGCCTCTACCCACTCTTCGCCGGAAAGACGGCTGCTCTCCGGAACGAGGAGGTCGAACCGGTTGATGCAGGAGGGACACCGGAGATTGCACTCCAGCGTCAGGAACACGGCCACGTAGTTAACGGAATCGGGCAGATGGATCGGCTTCACGGGTAACGGCATCCTCAGATGAAGTTCACATGCTCGGGAGGGTGGCGGAGCGTCCAGAGGAACTCGTTGACGGCATGGGTCCGGCAGTTGGAATAGCACTCCCGGTGCACATCGATCCCCTTGATCCGCTCGACGACCTCCCAATACGCCGGACTATCCAGAATCGCTCGGAACGAATGCCGGGTGAGGTCCCCCATGCAGAACTCGTCGCGGCTTCCGTCGAAGAACGCCCCGCAGGGGTAGAGCTTTCCGTCTCCGCTCGAATAGAGGAGAAACGGCACCCCGAGGCACGAGTCGTAGTTCCTTCGCCCCCCGTTGGTCACCTTCCGCCATTTCACGATGACCTGGTACCCGTCGGCACCCATCCGCTCGGCGGCCTCGAGGCGCTCCGCAAAACCGGCATATTCATCGAGGCGGTCAAAGACGCCGAGCCTGCTGTCGACGGAATCGCTGCACTGCTTGATCACCAGGTAATCGACACCCAGCTCCTTCCCGAGGGAGGCCAGGGGGAGCGCCTGATCGATGGTTTCGGGAGTCAGCACCATCTGCAGCCCGATGGTGACCGGAAGGCGGTTTCTCCTCTTGACCCCGACGCAGAAGCGCACCTTCTCCAGCACGGTGGCGAAATCGCCGCTGCCGTGAATGCGGCGGTAGGCATCGTCCGAAGCTGCGCTTATGTTGAACCGCAGCCAGCTCAGCTGCTCCAGGGCAGCCTCTCCGGCAGCTCCGGTGTCGAAGAGTATGCCGTTGGTCCCCAAGGCGACGTCCACTCCCGCATTTTTCGCGCAGGCGATTGCCTCGCAGGCATGGGGATTCATGAGCGGCTCGGCCTCGCCGATGAATGCCATCGACCTTACGCCGGCTTCTCCGGCCTCTCTGACGTAGCGCAGGAGCGGCTCCCGGGGGAAATGAATCCCGACGCCCCGCCCATAGAGGTTTCCCTGCATGGCGCCGAAGCAGTACGAGCACCTGATGGTGCACCCCTTGCTGAGCCCGACGTCGATATGGAGCGGAGCGATCCTATAACCGTTCAGCCAGGCGGTCACCCGGTCCAGGTGCCAGTGGAGTTTGTGCCCATCCATCAGATATCTATCCGCCACGGTTGATGGCCTCGCAAAAAGTCTTTTCCCCCTCCCTTGACGGGAGGGGGTTAGGGGGGGGGTGAAGCTGCAACTCTGTTGATTTCATGGCTAGCTCCCCCCCACCCTGACCCTCCCCCGCCAGGGGGGAGGGGACTGTTATTGAGAATTTGCCTAAACATCTTGGTGTACTCCCGGCGTCATTTTTTCGCAATAGGCCCTGACCGCCTCGCGCCACGGCCTGAGGGGGGGAATCTTCTCCGACGCGAGCGGCGTGTGGGTGTTCTTGGTGCCGACGGCGGGAAAATCCCGGTGAGAAGCCCGTTCAAGCGGCACATCCAGCCCCAGGCCGGCGACGACTTCCGCCATCAGCTCGTAGAGCGTCGCCTTTCCTTCGTTCGCCACATGATAAAGGCCAAAGGGGCATGATCCCTCCAGCATTCGTCTGACTTCGCGGGCAACATCCTCCGCGTGGCTGGGCGACAGCACAATGTCGTCGGCCACCCTGAGGGGGGCGTTGCCCTCCACGGCCCGGACAAGCATCCGCTCGACGAATTGGGACCGCCTGGTAGCCTGGCCGAAGAGGATCGAGGTCCTGACCAGAAAGTATCTCTCGGCGGTGGCCTGGACAAACCGGTCCCCTTCGTATTTCGTGAGGCCATAGACGTTGAGGGGGTTCGGCTGGTCGCTTTCGAGGTAGAAATCCCCCTTGTTGTCGTCAAAAACCGCATCGGTGCTGAAATGGACGAGCAGATAGCCTTTTCCCCGGGAAAGCCCGGCCAGATGCTTCGGCAGGAGGGCGTTCAGCCGGTGGGCCGCGCCGGGGTTCATCTCGCATGAATCTATGCCGAGATGGGCGACCGTATTCACCACGATATCGGGATTTGTCTCTTCGATGAAGGCCGTGAGGCGGTCGGAGTCGGCGGCATCGAAGTCCCGGCTGCTGACGCCGATGACGTCGTAACCGTCGCCGAAAACCTCCCGCACCGCGCTCCCCATCTTCCCCGTGGAGCCGAGCAGCAGCAGCCTCCTAGCCATGGGCGATCTCCCTGTGCCTCTCCCGGACCGCCGCGGCGATATCCGCGGACGAGATGCCGAGGCGCTCCCTCATCCTCCCCCGGTCGCAGACCTCGTGGATGAACCGGTCCGGGACCCCCATGGTCCGGAGGTTCCAGGGGGGGCGAACCGTTGCGTGGAGGCACTTCAGGATCCCTCCCAGACCCATGTCCGCGAAGTGCTCCTCCACGGAGATGACTCCCTTCATGCCCTTCAGCAGCTCCCGCAGCATCTCCCCCCGCAGCGGCTGCAGCAGGGGAACCGACACGAGCAGGGGCCTCACCCCTTCTGCCGCGAGAGCGTCCCGGGCGGCAACCACCTCGTCGGCAATGGAGCCGTGGAAGAGAATGGCGATATCGGAGCCCTCCCTGACGACACGGGGCGCAGTTATGTCGTCGACCTCCTCCGGGGTGAGCGTCGGCTCGCCGCTCTTTGCCAGCCGCACATAGACCGGCTCCCGGGCCGTCAGGGCATACCGCGCGGCGGCCTTCGCCTCCAGGGGATCGGCGGGGGAGATGACCGTCAGATTCGGCAGGGTCCGGGCAAGGCCGATGTCTTCCACCGCGTAGTGGGAGACGCCGGCCGGGGCATAGGTTATGCCGCTCCCGGTGCCGACCAGGACCACCGGCAGCCGCTGCTGGCAGATGTCGTTTCTCACCTGCTCGTAGCAGCGGTACAGGACAAAGGGGATGATATTGTAGACAAAGACCTTGAACCCCGTGAGCGCCATTCCCGCGGCAAAGCCCGCCATGTTCTGCTCGGCAATGCCGAGGTTCAGGAACCGGTCGGGGAAATCCCGCTGCAGCCCGTCAAAGACCCCGAGCCCCGCATCGCCGCTCAGGACCATGAGATCGTCCCTCGTTGCGCACTCCCCGACCACGGTATCGATAAAGCGCGTTCTCATCGCAGTTCACCCAGGGCCTTCTCTTTGTGCTCGTCCGTCACGATGTAGTAGTGCCAGACAAGCTCGTCTTCCATGAAGGAAACCCCCTTCCCCTTGATGGTGCGGGCGATGATGATCCGGGGCTTCCCCGGGGTCTCCTCGCGGAGCGCCGCGCACAGGGCCCGGGGATCATGGCCATCCGCCTCCTGGACATGCCAGCCGAAGGCCTCCCACTTGGCCCTGACCGGCTCGAAGCCGCAGATCTCCCGGGGCCGCCCGTATCCCTGGAGGTTGTTGTAATCCATGATTGCGGTGAAATTATCGAGCCCGAGGCGCGGGGCAAAGAGCGCCCCCTCCCAGACGGAGCCCTCCTGGGACTCGCCGTCGCCCATGAGGGCGTACACCCGGCGGCCGGTTCCCCTCTTCTTCAGCCCGTACGCCATCCCCAGGCCCATAGTGAAACCGTGCCCCAGGGAGCCGGCCGAGGCCTCCACCCCCCGCGCGGAAAACCGGTCGAGATGGGCCGGCAGCTCCCCGTCGTTCCGGCAGTAGCCGGCCAGCAGCTCCCGCCCGATGATTCCCCGGGCGGCGAGGGTGGCGTAGAGGGCCATGGCGGCGTGGGCCTTGCTCATGATGAAGATGTCACGCTCTTCCCAGACATCCAGCCGCAGCCGATCGAAGTAGAGGGCGGCCAGTATCTCGACGCACGACAGGGCCGAGCCGACGTGGGGACTTTTCGAGCGGTGCGCCATCTCGATGATGTCCCGCCGGATTTCCCGGGAAATGCAGGAAAGATCGGTTGTAGGGCGACGCTCACCCATTTCCGGGCCTCGCAAAATACACATCCGCAAAAATCGCCACGTACGCCCGCAGCACCCTGGCAAAGGCGCGCCAGGTCGTCGCCTTCGAGGCCCCCCCGTGGCGCCTGTTCAGCCGGTAGGGAACCTCGGCGTAGCGGCACCCCCGGCGCACGGTTTTTATGAGAAGCTCGGCCTGGTAGAAGAACCCGCCGCTTTTCAGCTCGATGCCCCGCAGGGCCTCCCTGCGGTACATGACCGTCCCGTTCAGATACTTTAACGACAGGCCGAAGCTGAGGTTGACGATCTTCCCGTAGAGCGCCGAAAGCAGGCGGCGCGCCGGCGTGCGCACCTGGGGGTTACCGACGTAGGGGACGACCATGTCCACCCGTTGCAAAAGCGGCAGATGCCCGAGGATTTCCCCGGCGTCGTTCTCCCCGTCCCCCGGAATCATCACGACGGCCTCTCCCCCGGCCCGCTCCACCCCGGCCCAGAAGGCGGCTCCGATACCCCGGGGGCTTTCGTGGTGGATCACGCCGATGACGGCTGGATGCTCTCCCCGGAGCCGTTCGGCAAGGGTTCCGGTCCCGTCGCCGCTGCCGTCGTTGACTATGATGAGCTCACCGGCAATCCCGCAACGGGAAAAGCTCTCTAGGACGTTGGCGACGCTCGCGGCGAGACATCCCTCCTCATTGAGGGCCGGCATGACGACGGTGACCGCGTAATGGCTGTGCCTGTTCTCGTTGCTCATATGAAATTCACGTGCGGCGCAGGGTGGGCAAGCTCCCAGAGGTAACGGTTCACCTCATCCATGCGGCAGCCCGTCCGGCAGCCGGCGAGATCGAGCCCGTCGGCAACCGCCCGCATTGACCGCCTGCGGCGCTCTCCCTGCCAGATGTCGCGGAAGGTGCTGTCGGCGATGCTGCCGAACCGGAACCGTTCGTCCCCGAGATGGGAACTGCACCCCCAGACCGTGCCGGCCGAATCGATGTACGACCAGAAGGGAAGCGCCAGGCACCGCCCGTACCCTCTGTCGCCACGGTGCATTTTCCCCATGGCCCCGGCACGGAAAACCACCCGGAACCCGCCCGTGGAATAGCGCTCCAGCCGCTCCCCGAGATGAAGGTACGGCGTGTAGTCGAGTTGTTCGTAACGACGGGTGATGCTCTTGTGGTGCTGCGAGTAGGGCTTGACCGCCAGGTAGTCGGCCCCCGCGTCCCTTACCATGACCGCCAGCTGCTCCGCCTCCCCGGCGTTCTCCGGCAGGAGGACCATCTGGACACCCACCGTGCAGGAGGCGCCGCGCCTGCGGACTACCGCCGCGGCGGCGGAGATGTTGCCGAGGACCCGGGCGAAGTCATCGGGGCCTGTTCGGTGCAGCGCCCCGTAGGTCTCCGGCGTGGCCGCGTTCAGGCTCACCCTGACCCAGCTGAGACTGTCGGCGATCCGTTCCACCAGATCGGCGTCGAGAAGCGTGCCGTTGGTGGTCAGCGCCACGTCGATCCCGACCCGCTTCGTGTGATTGACGATCGCCGCAATGTCACGGTGGAGCAGCGGCTCCCCCTCCCCGCCGTACATGATGCTTTTGACCCCCAGGCTCCCCAGTTCCGTGAGTCGCTCCATGAGGAGGGCGGCGTCGAGGAAGCGGGGCTCGTATCCCAGATAATCCAGGGCGCAGAAGGAGCAGCGGTGGTTGCAGGCCCCCGAGGGGGAGATCTCCATGTAGAGCGGATATACATCCCCCTCTTCGAGCCAGCGGGCCACCCGGCGGGGATGAAACATCAGCTTGTGGCTGTCCATTCTGAAAGCGTCGGTCATGACTGTCTCTTCTTCAGCAGCCCCTGCACCATGGAGAGCAGAAGGCGCGTCATGAAACCCGCCAGGGAGAGGGCGCCCCTGAACGATTTCGGATCGGGAAGATGCAGCTGCCCCGCCGTGGCATATTTCATGTTCCCCAGGTCCAGAAGCTGCTTGGGACGGAGGAAAAACGCGAGGTGGGCGAACCACTGCAGGAGCCTGAGCTCCCAGGCGCTCCTCCCCTCGGGCACGTAGGGAATCACTTTCCCCGTAAGGCCGGCATGGGTTGCGTAATGGGCCCAGTTCCGGCTGCGAGTCCCGCCGCTCTCTTCCAGCATGCGGAACACCTCGGTCCCGGGATAGGGGAGGAGAAGGTTGAACCGGGTGAAATCGATGGGGAGACGCAGGGCGTGCCGGATGGTCTGCAGGGACTCCGCCCTGGTCTCCGTGGGGAATCCCAGGATGAACTGTCCCCCCACGACCATGCCGCACTCCTTGGCGATCCTGACCCCTTCCTCGATCTCGCGCACAGTCTCCCCTTTCCTGACCATTGTCATGATCCGTTCCGATCCGGTTTCAAATCCGATCATGACAATGGCGAAACGGGCATTTCTCATCCGTCGCAGCAGCGGGGCATCCAGGGCATCGCCCCGGGCGTGGAATCCGATCCTGACCCTTTCGGGCAATTCCCTCCGGTCGATCAGGTCACACAGGGCGTAGATATTGTCTTTATCGACCACGAAATTGTCGTCATTGATGAAGACAAAATCCTGCCCATAGTCAAAAACCAGGGTCTCCAGCTCCTCGAAAATCTTCCCCGCCGAGCGTGCCCGGTACCGGTGGCCGCTCACAGCCCGTTGCGAGCAGAAGATGCAGTCATAGGGGCAGCCCCGGGAGGTCAGCATGTTCCCGAATTGATACCGTTCGCGGTGAGGCTCGAACAGATGATAGGGGAACGGGGGAAGCGTGTCCAGGTCATCGATCATCGGCCGTTCGGGGCCGTGAATCACCCGGCCGTCTTCAATCCGGGAGATTCCCCGGATGTCGCCATAGGGAAAGCCGTCATGGATCCGCTCGACAAGCTCATGGAGAGTCAGCTCTCCCTCACCCCGCACCACAACATCGGCGCACCCCGACACCAAGGGCTCTTCGGGGAGCAAGGTCACATGGACCCCTCCCATGACGACCTTCACGGATGGGCAGCTCCGCTTGAGGAAGGCTCCCAATTCGTACGCCCGGGGCGCCGTGAGCGTTAATACGGAGATGCCGACAACCTTGGTGTCGTGTTCTTCAATACCTTTCAGCAAATCCTCTTCGTCGATGCGCCGCAGCTGCTCATCAACGATATGCACGCCGATATTCTTCTGCAGAAGATACCCGGCAAGAAAGCCCAATGACATGGGCAGCTGGGAGCTGATGTGGGAGGAAAACGGCCCAAGTGCATCGGCCTTGTCATAGCACGGGTTGATCAGCAGCACGGTTGGTCTGGACGACTGGGGCACCGAGTCCATTTTCTGCCGGGTCAGCATGTGGCACCGTTGAGGAGAGCGTCGATCCTTTCCTTCACAGCCCCCGGGGGGATAAAGTCAAGGCAGGGTTTGCTCTGCCCGCATACCGGGCGAAGGCAGGGGATGCAGTCATAATCGACGTCGGGGTAGAGCACTTCTCCCCGGCCGTAGAAGAAGGTCTCGTTCGGGTTCGTGGGGCCGTACAGCACGACCACTTTCTTCCGCAGGGCAACGGCGATGTGGAGCCCCAGGCTGTCGTTCGTCACGAGGAGGCGGCAGGAGTTGATCCAGTCCATGTAATCATGAAGGTTATCCATCCCCTGCTGCATGGAGTAACGGTATCGCCCGGCGAGCAGCCCCTTGAGCTCATCCCACCGCTCCAGGGGCCATGCCTTGTTCGGCCACTTGGGGCCCACCGCCCAGTTCAACCCCACGTCGAACGCCTCTTCGCTCTTCGGCCTGTAGCCGAGCAGATACTCCTGCCCCTCCCAGCGCGCACCCACGATCTGCAGCAGCGACTCCTGCCAGCTCCCCGTGTGCCGGCGTTTCAGCTCCGCCGACCTACAGAGGGAAAATACCCGCTCGCAGCCGTCATGGGCCACGGCCTCACCCGTCAGCCGGTCGAAGCGGAAACCGGACCTTTTCGCGGCCCGGATGGAATCCGCCAGGGCACAGATGCCCGGCACCTTCTCCAGATTGACGACCACGTCATAGCACTCCCGCTGCAGTTGCAGGACCGAATCGAGATTATAGACGAGAATCCGGTCGATGAGGGGATTTCCCTCCAGAAGCGGATATGCCGCTTCATCCACCAGCCAGGTTACGTGATCGCCGGCAAAGGGATAGAGAATCACCGTGGTGCGCAGCACGTCACCGAGACTCGTGACCTTGCTGATTCCCCCATCCAGTGTTTCGGAATAGCCGAGTTTTATGATTAATACTTTGGCCACTGATACTCTCGCGCTACAAATTTCTGCGAAGCAATCTGAATACATCCCACTCCCAGGCGGCGTGAAAGGCCCGCAGCTTCCACCGGGCAAGGGCGCTCAGCCTGAGGACAACATAAAACGGGTAGTACCAGCCTTTCAGGAACCTGCCGCGAATCGCCTCCTGCCAGAAGCAGAACCTGGTGATGAACGATACATTCTCCAGCATCCGGCTCTGGGCCCTGGTAAACCACGGCAGATTCCCCAGGTTGAAAACATAGGTCGACCACTCGGAAAGCGACGCCGGCTCAACCAGACCGTACTGCTTCGACTCCTCGTACATCCCGTTTCCCGGATAAGGGGTGTAGATGTTCACCCCGTCCAGGCTGATGGCGGGGTGGATCGCCCGGAGCCTGTCCATCAACCGGAACGTCAGCTCCCGGTCCCGGTCGGTCTCGAAGGGGAATCCGGTCATGAACGCGATGGAGGTGGGGAGACCGTGGTCCCGTGAAACCTCCACGGTGCTGACGATGTCCTCCACCGTTATCTTCTTGCTGATCCTCTCCAGTATCGCCGGCGATCCCGACTCCCCACCCACGAACAACTGGGCCACGCCGCTCCTTTTCAGCAGATCGATGAACGGGGGAGTGAATCTCTTGAAGCAGTCGGCCCGGCAGGTTGCCTTCCACCCGATTCGGAGCCCGCTCCGGACGATCAGGTCGCATATCGCCTGGACCCTGTCAAAACGGGAAAAGAAGTTGTCATCCACGAAGAAGAAATCGGTAACCCCTTTCGCGAAATAGAGGTACTTCATCTCCTCCACGATGGCTTCGGGGCTTCGGGCTCTCCATCTCCCGCCGTTGATCTTCATATTGTAGCAGTAGGTACAGCGGTAGGGGCACCCTCTCCCGGCCTGGATGGTGAAGTCCGTGTACGTGCCGGTGTCGATCAGGTCCCAGGCGGGGGCCGGGAGGTTATCGATCTCCGGCAGATCCCGCGCCGGCGTCGAAACGACCTGATTCCCCCTTTTGAAGTATATCCCCCGGACGTGATCGAGTTCACCCTTCCCCTGCAAGCAGGCCGCAATCTCAGCGATTGCCCCTTCCCCCTCGCCAGCGACAACGATATCGACCCCTTCGGCTTCAATGGCCTGCTCCGGCAGCAGGGTGGCATGGGTGCCGCCGAAGACCACCGGGGTGGCGGGCGACAGCTCTTTCACCAGGGCGATCAGATCAATGGCGTACCGCAACTGCTCGCCGGTCATGGACGTAATGCCGACAAACAGGGACTGGGGCAGCAGGGCTCTCACCTTGCCGGCATAATCGGGCTCGACCCTCTGGTCGATGATCACCGGCGCCAGGCCCGCCCCCCGGATGGCGGGCCCGAGGGCCAGCAGGGAGAGCGGCGGCTGGGGCCGCAGCGGGTTGATCCCCGTCTTCGGGTAGAGCAGCAGAACTGTCTTCTTGTCGGAATTCACGGCTATCTTCCGGTTATCCGCGCCAGATTCTGTCTCGCCCCCTCATGGTCCGGCTTCAGGCGGAGGGCGGTCTGGAATTCAATCGCGGCGTTCCTGGAATCTCCCATCTGGAGATAGGCTTCCCCCAGGCTGTTGTGGGCATCGGCATAGGCGGGATTGTGTCTTATGGCCGCCTTGAAGGCGCTCACCGCATCGGCGAGGCGCCCGGTATCCTGATAGATCATCCCGAGAAACCGGTGGGCCTCCGGGTAATCGGGCTTGTGACCCAGCGCCGTCTGCAGTTCGGCGATCGCCTCGGGAAACCGTCCCATCTGGGCCAGGAGCCCGGCATAATCGCTGCGGGCCGCAACAAAGTCAGGCTTCAGCCGCAATGCCGCCCGATACTCCCCGGCAGCCTCGTCATTCATCCCCTGCTCATGGAGGATCAGGGCCGTGTGATAGTGGGCGCCGGCATGGTCCGGGTCCGCCGCCAGCACCGCCCGCAGTCCGTCGAGGGCGTTCTCCGGCCGCCGGTTGCGATACTGCTCGACAGCCTGCCTGAAATGCCCCTCGACCTCTTCCGGCGCCAGCTTCTTCGGGGCCGACGCGCTCCCGCCAGCCGGCTTCGCGCCCCCGGTCGCCATTTCGGGGTTAGCTGCCATGTCGAGCCTGAACGCCATGTCCACTTCCCGGCCGGCCTCCTCCAGCCTTCCCTGGCTCTTGTATGCTTTGCTCAGAATGAAATGGGCCTGGGGGCTCTCGGGAGAGTTCTTCACCACGTCCTCGGCGAGGCTGATTTCCGTTCTCCAGATCCCGTTTCTGGCGTATGCCGAAACCGCCAGCACCAGGAGAAGCGCTCCGGACGCGAGGGAGACGGCCGGGATCTTCCCCTTGTCAAAACGCAGCGAGAGGAGGGAGACGGCGGTGCCGACCGCCAGGAACACCCCCACCGAGGGGAGATAGTTCCGATAGACGGCGGTGAGGACCGACAGCGGGATGATGCCCGACTCCACCGAATGGCCGATGAAATACCAGACAATCCCCAGGCCGATCAGGGTCCATTCCGGTTTCATCCGCCGGCACCTGACCAGGAGATAGAGCCCGGAGCCGAGGAGCGACGCCAGAAACGCCCCGGACGCCAGGACAGCCGGATCAAAGAGCGACCGGGACACCGCCCACTCCCGAAACGCCGGCAGCCCCACCGGCACGAAAAAGAGGCGGAGGTAGTTGGCCAGAACCCGGAATTGGGTGAAGAGGTAATCGAGACGGGTCATCTCCTGGCCGGTGACCGGTTTGAATGCCGTCGCGGCCTCTTCGAGCGAAAATCCCATGTCGAAGAGATAGGTCGCCGGGATGATGAGAAGCGTCAGCCCCAGGGGAAGCAGCCGGACAAGCCGGGGTTTTATGGCGCCGGAGAAAAGGGTGAACTCGAACAGCGCCGCCATGAGGGGGAGGGTGACGGCGTTCTGCTTGCACTTCATGGCAAGCGCCGCGGACAGGACCGCGACGCCGTACCAGAGATACCCCCTGCCCCGCCCCTCTTCCAGCCGGCCGCGAAGGTACGCCGCCAGGGCGCCGAGGTAGAAAAACGCCGTGAGAACCGCCGACCGCCCGTGCCAGATCCAGGTGACCGCCTCCGTCTGGACCGGATGGGCGACAAAGAGAAGCGCCACGAAGAGCGCCAGCGGCAGTCGCCTCTCCCCGAGAGGCGACTGCCGCAGCAGGGGAGTCCGGAAGGTCAGGATGACAAGGGCGTACACAAGCAGGGCATCCAGGAGATGGAACAGCAGGTTGACCGCGTGGTAGCCGAAGACGTCGAACCCGTGGAGCCTGTAGTTGAGGGCAAAGGTGAGGTAGGGCAGATAGCGGCTTTTGACGAGGCCGTAGTGGTCCGGGTTCATCTGCTTCAGCCGCTCCAGGGGGAAGGAGATGTCCCGGACGAAGGGGTTTTCCGTCACGTAATCCGCGCTGAGAAAAAACGGGACATGGAAGGTATTCGAATAGACCAGCAGACCGACGACAATAATCAGGGCTGCATGGACCAGCGGCGACTCAAGGTATGTGAACACATTGCGCTTCATTTCAATCGGCCTCCTGCCGCACCCATCCCGCTACCTGAAGTATCAATCCTCCGTCAGCCTCGCCCCAAATTCCCTCCCCCCTGGCGGGGGAGGGTCAGGGTGGGGGGGGAGTAGCCATGAAATCAAAAGGGTGCAACTTCACCCTCCCCCTACCCCCCTCCCGTCAAGGGAGGGGGACGACTTTAAGCCGACATGAGGCTCTTCCTCGCCATGCCGGCCATCTGGCTCACCTGAAGGACGAAATGCTCCATCGATGCGGTCTTTCGCAGCCTCCTCAGAAGATACGAAGGTCTCAGATAAAACTGCCGGACAGCCCTGTTGCGCAATGCCCTGAGCCGTTCGTACCCCACCGCGCTGATCCCCAGCTCGCCCCGGTGCGAAAGGGTATCGTACCCCTCTGCCCCGAAAACCATTCGGCCCGCTGCAACAGCCTTTTGCCGGAACGCCGAGCCGGGCAGCGGCGCGGCGATGTTGAACGACGCGAAATCAAGGGGAAGCTCCCGGGCAAACCGGGTGGTGGCGAGCATTTCCGCCTCGCTCTCATGCTCCAGGCCGAGGATGAAATCACCGCAGACACTCATCCCCAAACGGTCGGCATGGGTGACCAACTCCACGATTCTCCCCTTGTCCACATGGCGCCCGTACCTTTTCAAACCATCGGTGTTCGCCGATTCGATCCCGACGATCAGGGTATGGCAGCCGGCGGCCTTCATCAGCTCCAGCAGCTCCGCCGTGTACATCTGGGGGTGGAAGTAGCACGACCACGAAAAATTGAAGCGGCCGGCCATTTCATCAAGCAGCGGGGCGACATTCTCCCGGGGATAGCCGAACGCCTTGTCGCCGAAGAAGAGCTCCTTCACCCCCAGGGTTTCAAGGTGTTCGAGCTCCCTGACCACCGTTTGCCAGGGGCGTACCGCCGGCTGGAAGTTGGAGTCGGGGCAGTAGGAGCAGGCAAAGGGGCATCCCCATACCGTCGTGACCGTGGCAAACCTCGCGCGCCTGGCAAGGGGAAAGACATACCCCTTTTTGAGAAACAGACCGTGGCGGGGGATTCCGCCGGGAGCCTCCCCCTCGCGGAGAAGCGGGGCAGGTGCGGCTTCAGCAGCGGACCTTACGCCGGGAAGCCCCTTGCCGCTTCGACCCATCATCCCCTCAAGGTCCAGGTGAAAAGGATTCACGATCACGCCGTCGCATTCCTGCACGATGCGCGACAGATACGCTTCTTCCTGGAAAATGTCCCCGATGACGTAGAAGGGCTTGTCCCGAAAACGGTCCCGCGTCTTCCGGAAGTAGCGATAATCGGACTCCCAGCAGACGCCGGAAAGCGCAAACACGATCAAATCGGGATTGCTCCCGGCAACGAGCCGGAAAAAATCCGCCTCGCCCAGCCTGTCCGCCGTCCCGTCGATGAGGGATGCGCCGTCGTCGGGGCCCAGGAGCGCGGAGATGAGCATGAAATCGCTGGGCTGCCAGAGATAGTCCGCCTTGGCCTCATGACTGCAATCGATGAGCCGGATGATGCTGCGGTTCCGGGGCGATGGCGGATTAACGAAGAGAAGGTGCATACCGGCGTCCGGCTGGCCTATCTGAAATATTCCGCATGGATCGACGTCCCCATGTGGGAGGTCAAAAACTGGGCGACGAGGGCGATCAGAAAACCGAAAATGAAGAACCAGGAGGCCCTGCGGCCGTTCATGCGGAAAAAGCGCCGCAGATGCAGGTAGAACCCGAAGATCAGCCAGGTCATGAGGGACCAGGTCTCCACGGGATCCCACCCCCAGTAGCGTCCCCATGACTTGTAGGCCCAGATGGAGCCGGCCAGCATGCCGATGGCCCAGAAGATGAAACCGAAGCCGGCGAAGCGGTAGGCGAAGAGGTCGATGTTCGGAAGGTCCGGAAGGCGCTGCAGCCAGGCCGCCGGCGCCGGCCGGTCCTTCAGGAGGTAAAAGATTGAAAACGCCAGGGCGATGACGAGGGTCCCGAGGGCGATCTTGTAGAAGGCAATATGGAAGACGAGCCAGACGCCGCCGAAGGTGGGCGGCAGGGTGCGGATGCCGGGGCTCGACATGGTCGCCAGGCCGACCATCAGGAAGACGACGGGAAAGACCACGATGCTGGCCGGCTTGATGCGCGGGTAGAAGCGCATGAAGAGGAGGAACATGCAGAGGGTTATCCAGGCATCGGCAGACAGGACCTCGCTGGGGGCCATGTAGGGGCCATGCCCCACCACCCGCCACCAGAAGAGGATGGAGGCGCTGTGACATGCCAGCCCCACGGAGGTGATCCAGTAGCTGAACCTCTCCGGCTTTTCTTTCCTGAACAGCGTTCCGTAGACATTGACCGTGGTCCCGAGGACATAGAAGAAGACCGTCGTCCAGTTCAGGATCACGTAGGTAGCCACCGTTTTATCCATTGTTGTTCGTCTCCCCGCCCAGTTCCCGCTTCAGTTGGGCGAACTCGTCGTCGTAAAACCCGGCGAACTTGACCGCCCGCCATGCCACACGGCATCCCCCGTTACCGGGCTGAAGAAGGATTTCGCGCGGTGCGGCAAAGTAATGGAGGATACTGCCGAGTACGATAATGAAAAACCCGGAAAAAACGCCGGAGATGCCGGTCAGGTTCACAAAAATCAGCCGAGACCACTTGCTGACGCTGAGCAGTCGGAACCGGAATTCCCCCACCGCGCCGCGTTCCCCCACCCTCAGGGGCACCTGCCCCAGCTCCCGCCCCCCTTCGTCCACGCGAATGACCAGCAACGGGGCCTCGCGGCTGAGGGATTTCTTCTCCTCATCCACGAAATACTTGGTCCGCAGCAGGTAATCGCCGCCGAGGGCCGAGGGGAACTCCCCGTACCCCGGCCTGTCGGGGGCCAGCGGGTGCTTTATCAGGAGCTCCAGGACGTCTTTCCGCCCTGACGGATAGGTAACCTCGGCATGGAAGGCATGCCCGAACTCGGTCCCCTGGTAGATGCGGAGACCCCGGTGCTGGAGCACGGAATTGGTCGCCACGGTCCGGCTCTCCAGCGGATTGCCCGACGCAGGGAACGAAACCGTCGATGCCAGCGCCTTGAGGCCATGGGTCGGCCAGAACCGGGCATAAACCCTTTCCAGGCGTATCGCCTCGGGGAGGACGAACTCTCTTCCCAACACTCCCCTGTCGGAGAGGAGCCATTTCTGGCCCGGCTGGTGGGTCTCTCCCTCCACCAGGTGGATGATCCCCTGCTGCTGGGTAAGGGTGATGCAGAGGGAAGCCACAATGGCCGCCAGTATCCCCAGATGCAGAAGGGCGTTCCCCCAGTATCCCCACGGGTGCCGGACAAGCCGGGGCATCCCGCCGTGCGCCACACGGAAATACCCAAGCTTCTGCAACCTCCGCGCCACCTCCTCAATGGACAAGGGGGAGGCAAAGGCCTGACCGGCATTCACCTCCCTCACGGGAGCGAAGGTCCTGCGCCACGACGACCGGCACTGCTCGACGGTGGACAGCCCTAGGGAGATGCAGGAAAGGAAGAGGACAGCGGCAAAAGCCGGCGTGGTGAAGACGTTGTGCAGGCCAAGGCGGTCGGCCCAGGGGGCCAATTGCGGGTGCGCGGCGCGCCACGCGGCAAGATCGGCTGCGGGGGTGATGAATGCCTGGGGGACCAGAGCCCCGATGGCGATTGCGGCCAGGGTGAGGCCGATGAGGACTATGACGGTACGGCGGGAGAGAAATAATCGTTTAAGTGCTTCCATTTTTCAGGAATACCATGTCAGCGGCAAAAAGGGCAATCGTCGCATATGGCAGATCACTTCCCCTCGCCGGGCGGACGCTTCCCCATGCGATCGATTTTCGGCCGCGGGACCGTCGTGTTGGTGCTGGTGCCGGCAATGGTGCTGACATTGGTGATGAGCCAGCGGGACCCCTCCCTTTTCAGGGTATACCCCATGTCGTAGACGAAATCCTTCTCTTCGTAATAGGTGTTGCCCGACTTCATATCAGACTGGGTAAAGTCCCACGTCTCCCTGGTTTCCACCGTTGCCTCACCGGCCTTGGGGAAGACGATTTTCGTGAACTCAATATGCTTCAGGGTGGAGTCCATCCGGAGCTTCCCCTCCCCCAGGGCCGACATGTGGAAATAGAGCTTGAGGGCCTGGTCCTTGGTGGTGACCTCCTGGAGCGGATTCATGTTCTGCTTCCGGTACCCCTCGGCAATGAGCTGGTTGTACCGCATGATGGTTGCCTTGACCGGCTGGATCTCCTTCCTGTTGTCGCCGCAGCCCGAAAACAGGCACAGGACCGGGACGAGCATGATAGAGAACAGCAGGGATCTCCCCGCACCGAAGACTCCTTCTCCTGTTGCCCCTGATCTCTTCTTCAGCCCCACGGCGGTTCTCCCCATGCCCATCGACTGCTTACCTCCCCGAGGACTTCTTGTCACTGCCTCAGTCTTGCACCTCTTTCCGAGTGCCCCTCGCTACATCTTGAACGTGAGGGGTTCCGTAACGCCAGTCAACGAGTGCATCACCTTGTCGCATTCCATCTCTACCACCCCGGCGAGATACCCCCAGAACGCTTCATTTTCAACCGTCTGCGCCACTACCTGCGACGGCAGGAATCGTCTCATTTCATGAATAAACGCCGAATGCACATGGGGATCATCGCGGAGTTGATTTTTGCGACCGGCCATCAGATTCAGGAACTCGTCGATGCCACGTCGATGATCCAGAACCTTCTTCGGGACCAGATCCAGCGGCAGGTCGACATTCTGCTGCTTGAGCCAGCCGATATCCCACAGGTCCCGGTTCTTGAGCCGGTTCGGCCTGAGCGCAAAGGCAACGAGCTTATCCGCGAGAATTTCCTCCCGGCTCTGGGCCTGGATGATCAGGCCGGAGGTGCCCATATCGACGCCATAATGGTTCCGGATGACCATGGGGCGCCTGTCGTAACTGGGTATGGCGCAGATATCGATATTGATCCTTTGCGCGGGGAGCCCCTTTTGATCCGGACGGGTGACGACCTTCAACTTCCAGGTGTCCACGTCACGGGTGTCCCTGATCGGCTCACTTACCTCGACACTCAGGCCGTATTTCGTCCGCAGCCTGTCCACAAGCAGACCGGCCAGGCCGTTCAATGTTTCGCGCCTGAAGTCTTCCCCCCCGGTAAAATCCAGATCCTCGCTCAAGCGGTTTGAACCATAGCAGGCACGCAGGCAGGTGCCGCCGATAAAGGTCAAACCGCCGAGCAATCCGGCGCTGCTCATTTCCCGTATGATATCGTGATGAAGGAGTTCCTTTTCGACCACCACGCGCAACGGCGCAAGCTCCCCCCGGCTCTTCATCGCCTGGGAAACCAACTGATCAAACAAGCTCATTCACTGCCTCCCAGTCAATCAGATCGGTCTCGCGGCCGGTGGCTTTCATATCCTTGATGGCCAGGGCAACAGAGGCGCGCCAGAGGTGACAGCGAGGATCATAGGTGAGCTGATCGGCCAGGGTCTCTGGCCGTTTTTTCGTGTGAATAAATTCAATGTGGCCGAACTCACCGCAGTTGACGATATGGCTGCGCCCCGAAGACATGAGTGTGATCCAGTTCAGGGGAACCTGGGAGATCACCCCTGCATCGCTCAATGCCGTCTCCAGGCTGATGTAATTGAATTCACCGGCGCGCAACCTGGCCGCCACATGGTACAAGAGCAGCCCCTGCGGGTAGTTGACCCCGGGATAGAGGTACAGTCCACGGCAGACTCGCCTGAGCAACCCCTCTTTCTCCGCCCTGCTGACGAGTGCCTTGAAGGCGCCCTGACTCTGCCCCGGCATGGCCCCATGCAGATCGCTCAACGAAAACAGGTAATGTTCGTCATCCGCCACCTGCGCCAGAATGTGCATCAGTTGCCTGACTGGTTGCATATGAATGCTCCGGTCTACAGAAAGTAATGCTTAGTGTAACCTTGTGTAGACCAAATGCAAGCAGTTTCACTTCCCGTCAGCCTACTACCAGGAATATGTAGCGGGAGATGGGTGCTCACCGGCAGTACATCCGCCCGTTGCCCAACAGCCACCCATGGTTATGGTGCCGGAGCCGGGTCTGTCAACGCCTCCCAGATATGTCGTCCCTGTACCATCCCCGTTTGGCTTGTAACGACCAGGAGCATTGGTCGATGTAAGGAGTCGAGGCATCTTGCCACCGTGTGGCACCCGGATGTGGCAACCGACGCAGGCAACAGCATGATCATCACAACCTGTATGTGCGCCTCCGCCGCCGGACCAGGGATGGCAACTTTGGCAGAATGTATTATTAATTGGTGCCGTCGAGCTTTTAAGGCCTCCACGGGCCAATGTTCCCGAGTTCTTCCCGTTGTCTGCAGCGGAGGTATAGGGCCAGTTGTAGTATTTGGTGCCGGTGGTGTTGGGGTTGAGCATCCATTTGACCGACGAGCCATGCGGACCCTGCGAGACGGAAGAATCGGTCGAGTGGCAGTCGGAACAGGTCATGACCATGCCAGGGGTCCAGCCGCCGGTGAGGGCCCCTGCCGCGAGTCGACGGTTGCCGGTTGACGGGAGCGCCTGGATGACCGGGTGGTACGCTTCGTTGTTCGGGTTGAACTCCAGGGCCAGGTCGGTCCAGGCCGCGGCGCCACTTCCTCCCCACGAGGTCACGTTGCTGTTGGCCCCCGAATGGCACTTGAAGCAGATCTGCCATTCGGCCGTGGCCGCCGGGAGCGCCTCGGTGGTCGTCTGGCCCCAGGTGGTCACTCCGGCCCAGTTGGTGCCCCAGGTGGTAACGGTTACTCCCGTCGCCCCCTTCAGAACCTTGGCGAGGGTGGAGTTACCCTTTGTATGATTGCCGGCCCGCGCCTCGTGGGGGTCGTGGCAGTCGTTGCATGAGATGTGCTTGTTGGCGGCAATGTAGGCACGGGTCTCGTCGGTTGGCGATGGTTTGTGCTTGCCGGCATAACCGCTGTTGGCGACGTCGTGCATCCTGTTTGCAGGGGTTGCCTGACTGGTAAAGGTGAAGGTGGCAGCGGTCGGCAGCACGAGACTGGAATCATCCGTTGCATTACCCCAGTAGGCGGTGAGGGTTCCCGCGGTCGTTCCCGTGTTAATAAACTCGACTTCCAGGAGAAGCTTGTCACCAACATTCAGGGTAAAGTTGGAGCTCGGGTTGAAGGAAATGGCCTGCTGCGTCTTGCTCGTCGTGCCGCCACCCACCTCGGTGCCATACTGTGCAACGCTGCGAAGGTTTGTGCCCTGCGTATCGCCTGAGTTCCAAACCCAGAGCGCATACCTCAGATAACCGTTTATGAACGAGGAACTCTGCTGACTGGAGAAATTCAGGGTGAAGCTCTGCCCCGTAGTGTACGACACGGAAGAGCTTACAGGCGGTGAAATGAACTGTGCAATCCTGTAGTAACGGTTGGCGGTAGTTACCGTAGACTGTGCCCTGCTTTCAGCCGTCGTTCCGACATAGGGACTCATGACCCTGCCCGCATAGGTTGTTGTACCACTGTAGGTTCCCGACGCAAGAATGAAGGCATTCGACATGGGCTCTGCCGCTGATTCGTCCGTCGAACTCTTCAGGTAAAGAGTAGTTGTCGAGGTTGTCGGGCTGCCACCCGGATCGCCGGGACTACCCAACTGAAACGCCGTATGGATATCCTCCGCGGCGTTTGTCATGGATGCGCTATTATAATAATCCTTGTTGGCGACGGTTTTCTTCGTGCCGCCGATGGCATCGGTGGTCTTGCTGTGGCAGCGGTAGCAGAACATGGCGTCGTTGCCGTCGGTCAGGGTAGCGCCGAGACCGGCATAGAGCCTTCTGGCGTCGCTGTCGTGGGTGGCGGTGGTCATGCTGGAGAAGGCCGCGACCTCACCCTTTCGGCTGTTGTGGCACTTGGAGCAGTCGGCGTAGAAGACCTTGCTGTCCCGCTTCATGGTCGAAGCAACGGCATACTCGTGGGCGGAGCCGGTGTAGTTGTCGAGCACGATGGCCACCGTCTTGGTGGAGTTGGCCTCGTTCTTCACCCTGACGTTGCCGGTATCCTTGAAGAGTTCGCTGGTGTGGCAGCTGACACAGATGCCGCCGGAACCGGTCTTGAAGAAGTCCCTGTTGATGTACCCCTTGGTGGCGGTGACGGACGAGTAGATCGACATCCTCAGGTTGCCGGCGCTGCCGTAGGTGGTGTTGCTGGCGTTGAGGTTCGGGCTGAAGGTGGCGTGGTCCACGTGGCACATGGTGCAGCGGCGGTTCACGTCATTAGCCCCGGCAGTGGCGCCCGGTACTGCCTTGGGATAGGACGCGACGGAACCGGAGTAGTTGCGCATGGCGTGGTGGTAGCCGGTGCTGTTGTTCATGTCAACCTTGTGGCAGTCGGTGCAGCCGTAGGCGGTGTTCCATTTCGTCGTGCTGGCCGCCTTGGTTCCCGCAGTGCCGGTCGGATGGCACGAGACGTTGCTGCAGGTGCTTCCTGATGCGTTGTAGGCATAGGTCACCGTGACGGCGACCGCGGCCCCGCTGACGTTGTCGCCGTCCTTGTAGGTGCCGCCGCCGGTCACGTTGTACGCCTCGTTCACATGGTTGGCGTAGGTGGTGATCGAGGTGTTGGTCGTGGTGGTGCCGTTGTGGCAGTGGAGGCACTGGGTACCGGCGTCGGTGCCGAGTCGCGTGTCGACATGGGAGGAATGGGCGTTCCCCTTGGGCGATCCCGAGGCATAGAGCGGCGTGGCCACCCGGTAGGTGCCCGTGGTGTAGCCGTTGGCGTTGCCGTGGCAACTGTTGCAGGCGAGAGTCTGCCCGCCCCCCCAGGTGACGGCGGTGTTCGGCGCCTTGCCCGCGCCGGTGTAGGGCTGGACGAACGTCGTCCCCTGACTGTGGCAGTAAATATTGGCGCAGGCTGTCACGGAATTGACATAGGCAGAACCGTCGCTGTTCAGGCTGTCCCACGCCACGTTCTTCACCTTGTTCACGTGCTTCGTCTTGTCGGCGATGGTGGCGCCGTCGGTGGTGGTCAGGTTGTGGCACTTGGCGCAGCTGAAGGAGTAGGTCGCACCGTCGGCGTGTTTCGCATGCTTGTTGGTGGCGATGAGGGCGCCGCTGGCGGTGGTATAGCTGTGGCACGACTTGCACCGGGTATTGGTGGCCGAGTTGGCGGTGGCGGTCCAGGAGACCGCCGTGTTCCCGGCCCCGCCGACACCGTTGGAGTGGCAGTAGGTGGCGGTGCATGTGGTGTTGCCGTTGGACCAGGCAAAGCCGTTGTCGGCCGTCCCGGCCGCGCCGGTGTAGGTATAGGTCGGCTTCTTGCCCGGCGAGGTGTAGCCGAAGAAGACCTGGGCCCGGTAGCTGCCGCTGGCGTAGCCGCTTACGTGGGTGCCCGATGCCGCGTTGTGGCACGAGGCGCAGGCGAACCGGTAGGTGCCGGCGCTCCCCAGGTTGCCGGTGGAGTAGTTGGCGTATTTGGACGGCAGGGCGGACGCGTCCTCCCAGTGGAGCTTGTGGGCGCTGACCGGCGTGCCGGAGCCCCAGTTGTTAACCCCGCCTCCCCCGCTCGATGCGGCGTTGGCGCTGTGGCAGGAGTTGCACTGGGTGGTCCCGCCCCAGGCAAGGGAGGCGCCGGCGCCATGGCAATAGGTGGCGGAGCATTTCTTCTGGGCATCGTCGTAGGTGCCTGCCGCGCTGTTGCTGCTCAGGTTGAAAAAGACATCGTGATTCGTGCCGTTGACATGGTAGCTCGGCGCGGTCGAACGGATGCCCGTGTTGTTCTTGGTAGTCTTCTCGTGGCACTCCACGCACTGGAAATTGCTGCTCGCCACATGCTTCCCGTGGCTGTTGGAGGTGGCGGAACCCGGCGCGCCGGCGTTTGTGTAGTCGGGCATGCCGTTGGCGGTGGAACGGCCGTGGCAGCTCGTGCAGGTGGTGTTACCGCTCCAGGTGATCCGGGTGTAGACCTTGCCGCCGTAGACGCCGGGGAGGTCGCCGGCGGCAACGCTCGTGTTGCCGGTGGAGTGGCAGTAGAGGTTGCGGCAGCTCAGAGTTGCCGTGGAGTAGGTGCCGAAGGTGTTCGTCGAGTCGAACTTGACGTTGCGTACCTTGTTCACATGGCTCGTCAGGTTGGTGAAGGCGGGGGCCGTTGTGGAGTTGGCCGTCACCTGCACCTTGCCGCTGTGGCATTCGGCGCAGGCGAAACGATACGGGTTGGCGCTCCCCATGTGCTTCCCATGGGGGACGGAGGCCGGCGTCGCGGCGGCGGTGACGCCGTGACAGGTGCCGCAGGCGCCGCTGGCGGCGTTCCCCCAGGTGGGGGTTGCATAGGTGGTGGGGGTCGCCTTGCCGTCGGAGTGGCAGTAGTTGCTTGAGCAGCTGCCATAGCCGTCACCCGGTTTCGCCGTTCCCGAATACGAAGCAGAAGCGCCGTAGTAATCGGGTATTCCCACGTTGATCGCGTAGTTGGGATGACTGGTCTGCACGAGGTCACCGGTGTGACACACCACGGAACTGCACGTCGTGGGGGATAAGCCGGTTAGCGTGTAGGCATGGCAGGCAGTGCACTTCTCGGCGCCGGAAAATCCCATGATAAATGAAAGATGTTTGGCATGACTCCCCGTCGTCAGGGGAGTTGCCGTGCCGATGTAAAACCCAGCACCATTGCCGTGGGTTTTCTGGATGCCGTGGCAGGTGCCGCAGATGCCCGTTGAGGCGGTGCCCCAGGTGGGGGTCCGGTAGGTTGGGGGCCACGTGCCCCCGTCTCCCTGTCCGGTGGAGTGGCAGTAGACGTTCTCGCACTGTCCCACGGCGGATCCGGGTGCCTTCTGGGCCGGTGAGGCGGGAGTCGCCGTCTGCGTCGCGTATGTGCCGCTGGCGGCGCTGGTGCTGGTGCCGAAAGCCACCTCAACTTGCTTGTTCACGTGGCGAGAGTACTCGGCAATGGTCATGGAACCGGTTGCCGTGACGGCGTGGCATCGAGCGCATTGTTGCGATGCACCCAGCCCCCCCCAGCTGTAGAGGTGTCCGCCGTGGCTGCCGCTGGTAAGGTAGCTGCCGGAAGCGGCATCCGCCTTGTGACATCCGGTGCAGGTGAGACTTCCTCCCCAGGTCGCCGCGGTGTTAGGAGGGTCGAAGCCGCTCGCCTTGTTCCCGGGGCTGTGGCAGTAGGTGGCGGTACAATTGCCGAAGGCATTGGCCTGGCTCGGCAGATAGTCGTTGAGCGCCCCCGAGTAGGCACCGCTGCCGCTGTTGGGGGCGGCGGCGAAACTCACCGCGAGATCCCGCTTCCCGGCGCTCGTGGCATGGGCAAAGGGGGAACCCTCGGCGGCGTGGTCCGGGTGGCACTTGACGCAGGAGGCAGTGGTCGTTCCGTAGTAGGCGGCGTGCTTAACGCCGGTAACCGGGTGGCTGCCGGTGTTGGGGGCGGAGCCGTGGCAGCGGTTGCAGTCAGCCGGTGAGGTGAATGGAGCGGCATCCCAGACGGGGGTGGCGGTTTCGAAGTGGCAGTTGACGTTGGAGCAGGTGCCGAGGACTGGAGTGGCGCTCTGGGCGAAGGAGGTGCCCCGGCTATAGGTGGCGCCCCCGGCCTTGGGGGAATCGTTGATGTTGGCGGCCATGTTTATCTGGCCGTTGCGGTGGTCATTGGTGTAGGTGGCCGCCGCCGCGCCATGGCAGGCCGCGCAGGTGCCGGCGGCGGCAGCGCTCCCCATGTGGGTACGGTGGTTCCCCTTGAAGGCGCCGGTGGTGATATTACGGTATATGGCGTCGTTGGGACGATAATCGGCAGTCGCCGTGGTGCCGTGACAGTCGTAGCATTCCATGGCGGCACCCATATCGGCAGTCACAAAAAAAAGCACGGAAATCAGGGCAGGGATTACCACCTTCATGGCCTTCATATCATGCCTCCCGCTACTGGGTCCTGCGAATTATATTCGGCCTCCCTGCCATGGAACCATTACTTAAATAATTTCTAAGCAAAATATATGCCGCTTACCGGCATCTCCTAAGCTAATTACCCGCTCCGGGCGCGGAACAGGAGACAACCTGTCAGGACGCAGGCGAACCCCGCAAGGATCGCCACCTTCCCCGCCAGGGAGACGCCGGCAGCCGTGGCGGCGATGCCCCACGACTGCACCAGGGCGCCGCCAATGAACATCCCCACCACCACGAGGCCGGCATCGGCGTCCCCCTCGCCGGCCTTGATGAGCTGGCGGAACGGGCAGCCGCCGATGAGGACGGAGATCCACCCCACGAGCCCCATGCCGAGAAAGCTCCAGAGGTGTTCCAGGTGGGCGCCGGGCTGGCCTTGGAGGCCGGGATTGAATCTGCCGGTGGCTGCATTTGCGGCAACCGCGGCGGCGAGGAAGGCGAGCACCCCCCAGAGAGCGGGGGTCCGCTTCCCCATGAGGATGACGTCACGGATGCTGCCGGTTATGCAGAAGCGGCTCCGTTGGGCCAGGGCGCCGAGCACGATGCCTGCTCCCAGGGAAAGGGATAAGGGGGCATGCTGGGCGGCGCTCCCCTGGGTGGAGAAGAGGATAAACCCGGGACGGACTACAAGGAACACCAGAAGCAGGACAAATATGATGGGGATCAGCGGACCGCCATGGCCCTGACCTCGGCTCGGCTGACCCAGCTCCACCCCGCTGGCAAGCCCCCGGAGCCCCGCCCAGACGCCGGCCACCAGTCCGGCGACGCCGGCAACGGCGGTGAGATCCCCGGCGGTCAACCGGAGGAAGAGCTTGATGGGGCAGCCGATAAAGACGGCGCAGCCGACGATGAGGAAGATACCTGCGAAGAGCCGCGGCAGGGGGGCGCTCCCGCCACGGGAGCGGAACTCGCAAAAGAGCATGGCGCTGGCGGCCGCGCCCAGGACGAAGCCGATCAGCTCGGGGCGCAGATACTGCATGCGGGGGTTGTCGTGCATCCCCAGGGCGCCGGCGCCGTTCTCGATGAAGCAGGAGACGCAGATCCCCGAGTTTTCCGGGTTCCCCCAGACCGCCAGCAGCGCCCCAAGCCCCCCCAGGAGAAGACCCGCCGCCACCACCGTCCAGAAATGCCGGTCCCGCATCATCACTCGCACCCCCCGGCCAGCCGGCTCTTGAGGTAGTTGACCTTGCGCAGCGACGCCGCCAGGCTCCGGTTCCCGGGATTGGCCGCTGCCCGGCCGCCGATGCTCTTCAGCCCCTCGTCCACGAGGCCCTGGATGGCAACCCGCCGCGACAGGGGGCTCTTCTCGTCCAGGTAGTCGCCGTTGAGCTTTACCCCCTCCTCGAAGGAGGCAACCGCCTCGTCAAGGGCGCCCATCTCCCGGAGGATCTCCCCCTGGATGATGTGACCGTGGGCCTCGCCGGGGTATGTGCGGATCAGCTCGTCCAACTTCAGGAGGGCCTCCTGATTGCTCCCTTTCTTGCGCAGCTCCTCCACCGGGCCGTAGAGCGAACCGATCAGCTCGATGCGGGCGCGATAAGCCATCTCCCGCTCCGCCGCCTTGCCGAGGCCGGCGGCCTTCCCCTCCCCTGTGCCGTGGTTTGTGATCAGAAGGGCTGCCAGGGCCGCGATGACGAGGGCCAGGAGTGACCAGGTTATTTTGTCGAAAGTGTCGTTAAACATCAAAAAAACCTTTTGAAACAGGGAGCAACGAAGCAACGGAGGAAAATCTGAGAAAAACCCTTTTCAATCTGTAAGAAACCTCACAGTCTCGATTTTGATTAACTCTTATGGTTTCTCCGTTGCTCCGTTGCTCCGTGTTATTCCGCTTTTCTCAGTACTTCTGATACGGCGGCATATTCACCCGCTTCGCCATCTCGCGGATGGGGTCATAGTCACTGTCCAGAAGCTCCTCGTAGCCGTCGACCCAGGCGGCCTTCAGCACCTTGAGCCGCTCGCCGTCCACCTCGGCGGTGTCGGTAGCTTTCAGGGCCAGCAGCGCGTCCTTCACCTTCTTCACCAGGGCCGGGTCGGTTCCCTTGGCTACGCCAAAGGTGCAGTAGGGGATCGGTTTGCTCTGGGCGAGGATGACGAAATCGTCGGGGGAGATCTTCCCTTCCCGCGTCATGACTTCCAGATCGAGGATAGGCGCGGCGGCCACGTCGTAGTGGCCGTAGAGGACGCCGTAGATGAGCTTCTCGTGCTTGTAGGAACCGGGGGGTATGGAGTAGGTTCCCAGATCGTGCTCCGGGTTGAGGCCGGCGGCGAGCATCAGGTCATATTCGGCCAGATAGCCGGTGGGGGCCAGCATGGGGCCGAAGGCGAGGCGCTTCCCACGGATGTCGGCAAGCCTTTCGATGCCGCTTCCCTTGCGGGCGATGAGGGCTCCTGCGGAGCGGGCGCCGAATTTGCCCCGCTTCTCCGAGGCCATTAGCTCAACCCCTTCGTTCTCATGGAGGATGACGTAGATGAGGGAGTTGGAGTGGGTAAAGGTAAACTCACCGGCCTTGAACCGTTTCTCGAAATCGTGGGTATCCACCGGCACCGCCACGAAGTCGACGTTGCATCGGTCGGAGAGGTAGCGGGTCAGGGGGAGGAAGCGCGCCATGGTCTCCTCCTCGTTGTTGCAGAGCATGTAGCCGATCTTCACGACG
>NZ_JAUQXO010000068.1:0-56582 GCF_030834625.1 Geobacter sp. | reverse complement strand
TTCCGCGGTTTCCACTGGAGCGAATAGTACTCACCTCGGTCCCTGGCCCACGGATCGAAGGCGTTGACCACGTGCTCCAGCTCCGGCGCCAACTCGGGAGCCGTCCGCAGGAGCACCCGCTTCAGGGGGGAGACCTCCTCTTCGTGGCCGTTGGGCTTCCCTTTTTCCATCACCTTGCCGTCGGGGCCGTTGTCGGTAACCCACTTCACCCCCAGGTGGGTGTAGAACTCGGGGCGGAAGCTGGAGGTGAAGAACCGGTCGCTGAAGAGCCGCCGGGAGGCGTTGAGGATGAAGACCTGGAACTGGGTCTCGGAGATGGCAAAGCCGTGGGGCCGGGTGAATTCCGAGAGCCAGCCGACCACGGTATCCACGTCCTCGATGTTGTCCACCATGCTGCCGTCGGGATGGCCGAGGCAGTCGTTGATGGGGGAGCCGTCGTCGTTCAGTTGCACAGAGGTGATGACCTTGGAGGCGTCACATTTATGCTGGCCGTAGACTTCGCGCAACAGCCCCGTGAGCCGCTGCTGCTCGGCCCGCTCGGGTGAATCCTTGGGAAGGCGCTGGTCGATGAAGTCGTCGAAGCTGGTGAGGGTCTTGAGCCCATACTGCCGGCGGAACTCGTTGAAGCGGGGGACACCCCGCTCCCGGTCGCGGATGATATCGAGGGCCGGAATGTCGATCTTGTTGGTGGCCGACTGGAGCCGCGGCAGGGTCAGGTTCTGGAGGAACTGGGGATGGTTCTGGAGGGTCAGGAGCCCCAGCCGCTGGCGCCCCATGGAGAGTGCCCAGTTGGCTAGCCCCCGCTCCTCCATGGCTGGCGTCGCCTTGCCGCGGAAGGTCTCCACCACCGGGATTTTGTTGCGGATCACGTTGGGGTCGGTGTTCCACTCCCGGTATTCGATGAGGTCGGGGACCAGGGCATGGAGCCGGTAGACGGTGACGAACTCCTCGGGGAAGTTGAAGGGGGAGCCGAAGTGGTTGATGCCGCCGTTCACATGGTCGGGGTTTTTCAGGTCCCAGATATCGGTCTTCTTCGGGTCGTACTTGGCAAAGATGGCTTCGTCTCTATAAACCCGGTTCCCCAGGCCGAAGATGCCCGGTCCCGAGGCAAAGACGGAGTACCACTGGTTCGTCTTCTTGGCATCCTCGGACTTGCCGAAGTTGTTGACGGTGATCTTCTCCAGGGCGGCGGAGACCAGCTCCTTGTCGCGGAAGAGCCCGTGCCAGTTGGAGTTCATCCCTAGATAGAGGGGCTCGTCGTAGAGGAGCTGCGGGGTCCATTCGATGGTGTGGATCTTGGCGATCTCCGCCGACACCACGAGCCGCGCCGCTTCGAAGAGCTCGTCGGCGGTGACGTCTTTGTAGCTGATCACCTGGTCGGGGCGGGCAGGGTTGCGGAGCCCCGAGTCGGCGTCGGGGGTGGCGGCGGCCTGCTTGCGGAACGCCTCCACGAAGAGGTTGTGCTCCCGGGCGAAGAGGTTGTGGTAGAAGCTCATGCCGATGGACCAGTTGTCCGGGAATGCCGTTGCCTCCTGGCCTGCCCACTGGGGATTCATGGGGTCTCCGGCCTGGAGCACCGGAAGGTAGCCGAACTTCTCACCGTCTCCCGGCCGCTGCCCCACCGGCGTGAGGAGGAGCCTGGCCGGGTCGGCCGGGTCCCGCTTCACCCGCTTGCGGGATGTCTGGTCATAGCCGTAGAGCTGCGAGGCGTCCCACCAGGCGGTGTTCGTGTTGACGGTGGTCTTGTAGGCCCGGGGGAGTTGTTCCTTCCCCAGGAAGGTGAAGGTGGCGGGGTCTGTGTCCTCGGCGATATAAGCCCGGTCGATGCGGTCGTCGGGGCGGCAGCCGAGCCTGGCGATTTCTTCCTGCGTCAGGGGCTTCTCCGGCGTACCGGCGCACCCCACGGGCATCATCTCGGGACGGTTGTGCCCTTCCTCCATGTGGGAGAACCAGTCATGGGTCATGAACTGGATCCAGAAGGCGGCCAGGACGTTGAAGAAGGGTGCCTTCTTGTAGTCGCATTCGGCATTGGCCGCGTAGCCGGGGATCCCCTCGCCTTCGGCACACTTGTCGGGCCGGGACTGCTGGCGGGTGAGGAGCGTGCGGCTGATCACCTGGGGATCGGGCTTCAGGAGCCCCAGGCGGTCGCCGTGGCGGTTGCGGGCCAGCTCGGTCTTGCCCAGATCCGGGAAGGTGGCCTCGAACTGGGCGTTGCGGGCGAAGGGCATGCCCGCTGAGCCCATGAGGGGGTTCTTTATGTCGTTGCAGGTCCCGTCCAGATTACGGGCGCGGATCAGTTCCCCCTTGCAGATTTGGGTGCCGTCGCCGCCGACAGCTTCGTAGTTGGGGTTGTCCTTCGGGAGCCGCATGGCGTTCCAGACCTTCAGGGCCGGCCCTGCCACGCCGCCGCGCCCTTCAAGGTATTCCTGGTAGGTGCCGCTGTTGTCGAAGAGGTTGAACTTGATCATCTCCATCCGCTGGTATTCCAGGTCCAGGAGGGCGCCGTCGATCCCCCGGCCATTGGGGCGGAGATGGCTGCCGATGGCGGTGGTGCCGGGGTACATGGTGCTGGCGTCGCCGGTGGCCCAGTAGTTAGCCCAGTCCACATAGGGGGTCTTGCGGAATTCCACCGCCTTCTCGCCTCCCCGGCAGTCGGCGGTGGCCTCCTGGACCTTGCCCAGGAACCGCTCGGTGCGCTCCTTGGCCACGGGCCTGAACCCGCTGTTCACCATTTCGGCGCAGGACCTCAGTTCTTCCCGGGAGCTGGTGCATCCTGCCAGGAGGAGCATCATCCCCATTACGGCATAGTAGAAAGTCTCTCGTTTCATGGCGGATCTCCTTGGGATTGAATTGAAAGCACTGTTCTCTTCAGAGCGTCTTGAGGTATTCAAGAAGCGCCTCTTTCTCGGCAGGGGGGAGATCCGTGCCGAACTCGTGCCCCTGGTTGCCTCCGCTTTTGGTGGTGACGTCGAGCTTCGTCCCGGCGCGCTCCGCCTCGGCCCCCTGGGAGATGAAGCCCATGTTCACGGGGTCGTACAGGTCGTAGCCGCGCCAGAACACCGTGGGTCTCTCCGCTGCCGGCTTGAGGAGGTCCCGCAGGGTCGGTACCGACCCGTTGTGCAGGTAGGGGGCGCGGAGCCAGAGCCCGTCCAGGAAGACCGCGTTGTACCCTTCGAGCTTCTGCTCCACGAGCCCTTTGCGTTCGATCCCCATTTCGCGCACCACCTTGTTTGCAGCGATGGCGGCTTCCTTGCTCCACGAATCGAGCCGTCCCCGGTCGGTGTTGACCGCGGACAGGGGGAGACGGGTGCCGGTCTTTTCGCTGGCGTGGCAGCCGGCGCAGACCCGGTCGAATACGGCTTTGCCCGTCTGGGCCTTCTGGGCGTCGACCGGGAAGGGGAACGTGGGAGGCCGCTTGGCGCTCAGGTACTGGATCAGCCAGTCCACCTGCCCCAGGAATTCGTTCTTGTCTTTGGGCTCGGCGCCGAGCACCCCGAGGGCGGAGTCGATCACCACCGAGTAGGGGTCGTGGCTGTCGCCGGCCCAGTTGAGGGTGTGCCCCTTGGCCGGATCGTATTTCTTCAGGTTCCAGATGGACGGCATGTCGGTGGGGCCGAAGGTGTCGTCCATGGGGAACTTGATCATGAAGTACTTGGTGAGGTTCATGGCGTCGTCGCGGCCCCGGCCCCAGTCGGGGAAATCGGGCCGGTAGATCCATTTGAATTGGGCTTCCCGCTCCAGGAGCCGCTTCTTGGTGATCGGGATGAGGACAAAGCGATAGATGAGGCGGTCGACAAAGGAAAGGTCGGTGACGAGGTTGATCTCGCTCATGAGGTTGTCGGCGTTGAAGCGGGGGTCCCGGGCGCAGTCGATGAGGAAGCGGAAGAACCCCTCCACGTTGAGCTGCGAGGGGCCCGCGGTGATGACGGTGGGGGTCTCGTTGGCCCTGGTCCGGTAGGTGACCGTGTGGCAGACGGCGCAGTTGTTGGCGACACGCGCGAAGCCGATCACCTTCTTGGTGAAGCCGACCGGCAGCTCCTGCCCCTGTTCCCACACCGCGCCGAACGAAGCGAGCCCGCCGGGGCCGGGGAGCTTGTCGGCGAAGACCCGCGGCATCACGTAGAAGATCCAGTAGGGGATGCCGGCATCGCGTTCCGCGCCGATGGAGCCGTACTTGAAGCGCATCTCGGGGGTGGAGTTCACCCAGTCCGGCTGAGGCTCCTCGCGGAAGAACTTGTACCAGCCGAAGAGTGCGCCCAGGGCGACGAGTATGATGAGGCAGACGAGAACTGTGACCCACCGCCGACCCGACTTCTGCATGGTTGTCATGGGGTACCTCCTGATACGCTGTAACTCTGAAATCTTCACTGAAACTATCCCCTCCCCCCTGGCGGGGGAGGGTTAGGGTGGGGGGGAGGTTGGCAAATACAAGACTGTTGCACCTTCACCCACCCCCTAGCCCCCTCCCGTCATGGGAGGGGGAATCGTGCGAACGCAGTGATGGTATGTGGGACTAGAACGTCTTCAGGTACTCGACCAGCGCTTCCTTCTCGCCTGATCCGAGTTCGGTGCCGAACCGCTCACCTTCGTGGCCGGCGTTGCCGTTGCCGGGTACTGCGGTGTCGAATCTGAAATACTTCCTGGCCCCCTCTTCGGCGACATCGGTCCTGAAGCCCACCTTTACCGGGTCGTACACGTCATAGCCGCGGTAGAAGACCTTCGGCCGCTGTGGTGACCGTTCGAGCAGTTCCCGCAGGGTGGGGACCGACCCGTTGTGGATGTAGGGTGCCCGGAGCCAGATGCCGTCCAGAGGCATGTTGGCGTAGCCGAAGGTCTTGCGGAAATGGGTGAACCGCCAGGGGTAGCCGGCGTAGAGGGTCGACTGGTTGGCGGCAAGCTCGTAGGAGTAGGAGTCGAGCCGGTGCGGGTCGGTGCCGATCTCCTCGATGGGGGTGACCTTGCCCACGTACTTTCCGCTGAAATCCCGGGGCCCGGCGCCGTGGCAGTCGGCGCAGTATTCCTTGTACAGGCCGGCCCCTTGGGCGGCCTTTGCCTTGTCGACGGGGTAGGGGTACCTGGGGGCCTCCTTCGTCAGGAGCCATTTCTCGATCCGGCCGATGGCGACGAGGTCGATGGTCGGCGGCGTCGTGCCGGTGCCGAAGGCGGCGCTCTTGTTCCGCTCCTCCACCTTGGTGTTGTTGCCGTCCCAGTGGAGCTGCATGCTTTGGCGCGGCCCCTGGTACCAGATTGAAGGGAAATCCGATGGCGCGTTCTGCTCATGCGCCCCCATCTTCCCCATGGGAAAGTAGAAGAGCATCTTGGCCACGTTGAAGGTGTCCACACGGCCGGGGCCCCAGTCATGCTGGTCAACCGCCCAGGCGAACCGGCCGGAAAGGGTCAGCAGCTGCTCGCGGGCGATCCAGATGGCTGCCGGATAGACGATGTAGCGGTCGATCAGGTCCAGGTCCTGGCCGCGTTCCTGCAGCATCCGCCGCACCTCGGGGACTATGAACTTCTTGCTGAACTTCGGGTCCCGGGCGCAGTCGAAGAGGAACCCCTGGAACGCCTTCACGTTGAAGGTGTTGGCCGGCATCATCAGGTAGAGGCGCGGCTTCGACTGGGGTGTGTCGCGCACGGTGCTCGTGTGGCAGACCGCGCAGTTGAGAAACGTCCGGTCGATCCCCAGGTGGTGCCGCTTCGACATCCCCACCGGCAGGTCTTTCCCCTCTTCGTAGATCAACCCCAGCGACGCGTAACCGCCCGGCCCCGGCAGGTGGTGGGGGAACAGCCGGGGCAGCGCCTGGAATATCCAGTACGGGATCCCCGCCTCCCGCTCACCGCCGGTGGAGCCGTATTTGAAGTGCTCTTCGATGGTGTCGTACACGACCGGCGTGTCGCCGCCAAAGCGCACAAACAGGTAGATTCCGATGACGATGAGGAAGATGGTCGGGGTGATGAGCAGGGTGAGCAGCACCCGGACCCAGCGCTTGCGCCGGCTGGGGGCGACCTGCTGTCCGCCGGATGTTTTCGATTCCGCGCTGTAATCGGCCATGGTGCCTCCCCTGGTGTCAACCGACTTTACGGCCTTTTCGCCTCAAGGGCGAAGTCCAGGACCCGTCGTGTGCCCCACCAGACCTTGCCGAGATAGACGCCGGGTTCCACTTCGCGGATTTCGTCCCTGATTTTCCTGGCGAAGAACGAGGTACGGGAATAGTCGATGACAATGGTTTCCTTCCCGTCCATCCAACTCGTGTCCCTGTAGACCTTGGCCACGACAAAAGTCAGGCCGAACGGCGTCACCTTGTTGACCAGAACCCCCGTGTCGGGGGGGCAGAAGATGTCGAATATCTTCCCCTGCCAGAAGAGGAGCCGCGCGATCTCGGCGTAGAGCCTCACGAGCTTCGATCCGGCGACGATGGCCGTGCCGAGCGTGTCTCCCGTGGGGACGGTGCCTGCTTTCGCCCCCTTGTAGATTTCGTCGAGCTGCTCTTTCGGCATGTCAATCCATCGGGCTATCGTTGGATTCATGGTTCCGTCCCTCCTAGTGGCAGAGCCCCTCTGGCGTGTCTCACGCGTCCCTCCGCTTGAGACGCAGTTGGTAGTGGTTGTACAGGTAGGGGAGCGGCCTGGATGGATCCAGGGGGGGGCGCTCCACGGTGTAGCGCTGCCCCGTGAACAGGGTGGCAATGGCCGCTTTGGCAATGAACAGCGCAAGTTCCTTCCCCGCGCACCCCTGAGGTCCGTTGCTGAGATGGTTGAAACGATAGTCAACGCTGTCGCTCAGCCACACGTCCGGGGAGAAGGTGTCGGCAAAGGGGAGCGTCTCCCTGTCCCGGTGGCTGAAGCTGTTGATGATGATCACCTGCGTTCCGGCAGGGATGGTCGCGCCGCCGAGTACGTCTTCCTTCACCGTCTCCCGAACGAGAATGGGGGTCGTGGGCCAGAGGCGCATGGCCTCCTGAACGCATCCTTCGAGATACTTCAGGCGGTCGATTCCTTCCGGAGACGAAAGGTCCTCTCTCCCCATCTCGTCCCGTACCCGCTCGTCCGCGGCAGGGTGGGCGGCTATGAGCGCCAGGGCACGGACCGTGTTGATCGCCAGCGTCTCACCCATGGCGAACATCCAGTGGGTGATCTGGTTGTCGACCTTTGTCACCGCCGTGGAGGGGACGCTGTTGCAGAGGGCTGCAAGGCTCTCGCCCCGGGCTTCCTGGCGGTGGCGGCGCATGGCGGCGTAGAAGTCGTCGAAGTGTTTCGATTTGCTGAGAGCAAAGCCCCGGTTGCTTTCGAGCATCATCTGCCGCAGGGTCTCCGTCATAGAGGTGTCCCTGACCCCGGCGCCAAAGATGACCTGCATGGTGATCCTCTCGAACAGAACGGCGAAATCTTCCCAGACCAGGTGGCCCCCTGACCCTTTCAGCATAGTCGCGGTTTCGTCGCGGATTACATCCAGGAAGTCCTTGCCGTATCGATGCAGGTCATGGCCGGTTTCGAGCACCGACTCGTTGAACCGCCTCCTCTCCCGCCACTGGTCGCCCCGGGATATGGTGACCGAATCGGGCTGGAAGTGGGCCATGCCGTCCCGCTTGAGCTTGGCATCGGCGTAGATGTCGGGGGAGTTGTCCAGGACATGCCTGATGCCGTCAGGGTCCAGGACCACGAGCGATTTCGTGGTGAGCATGCGGAGGTAGCAGTAGTTGCTCCGGTACTTTTTCCGGAGACGGGTGATGAACTTCACCGAGGCGGGGTCGGGGTGGATCGCGGTCCAGAAGGTGAACCAGAACCTGTTGGGCGTGAAGAGTCCCCGCAGGTAGGAGGGGATCACGTGGACGAGGTTATAGATCAGGCTGTCCACCAGCGATACTGTGGGAATTTTGGCGGGTCCGTCCATGGCAACTCCCTCCCTGACGGTGGGTAAATGCTCCGTCAGGGCCAGTCAGAAGTCCGTTTCTTGCTGGTGTTAAGGGACCGATTCGGGGTTGAGACGTGCTTTTAATGTGTAAGAAACGTATCACCGGATGTGCCGTTGTCAATGGACTCAATCAGTTGGACCAGATTTGGGGCTCTTGAGGAGTAATTATCTATTGCTCACTTCTTGACGGAGGTGTTTTCCGGGCTACACTTCCAACCATTGCGTAGGCAGTTGAATTGCCTTGATTTGGGCTTTAGTTTGCTGGATCGAAAGGAGGGAGCACAGTGAACAGAAACAACTCTCAAAACCATGGTATTGCGCGCGGGTGCCGTTCCCTGGAAGCCACTCTAGTAGTGAAAGCCCTGATCGGGGGACTGCTGGGAGTTGCTGTCTTACCCCCCGTCGCCGGCTATTCCCAAACACTTGACGAAGCGGTCACGAATCAGCTTAAGCCTGACAACACAAGATTCTGCGTGGAACTCCTGGGCGGAGATCCCAGCAGCGTCCTTTTCGGGCCGTTGCGGGGGATTTGCGAGGAATTGCCCGCAAATGGTCCTTCGAACTCGACCGGTGGCGGCGCCGCATCGCCGGCGACCCTCCCGAAAATCGTGCAGCAGCGATTGCGAGAGATGCGTGGTGAAAAAACGAGTCCACCAAAAGTCCAAGCCTCAAGCGGGGATGCCGTCGCCAGATTCGAAAGCGGACTCAGCCTGTTCCTTTCGGGCGAGTATGAGAGCCTCGACCGGGATGTCACAACCTTCGAAGACGGCTACGATTCCGACATCTGGCGGGTGACGGCAGGCGCGGATTACCAGTTTACCGATCGGGCCGCGGCGGGCCTTGCGTTCGGCTATTCCCAACATGATGGGGACTTCACGGGGGGAGGAAGATTCGAGAATGATTCCTATGACTTCCTCGCCTTCGGCTCATTCCTCCCCTTTAAGCAGACCTTCGTGCAGGTTACGGCCGGTTATGCCCGTAAACAGTACGACCGCGACCGCATAGCGACGTTCACTCAATTCGCTGCGGACGGAACGAGGGTATATAACTTCAGCGGGAGCGAGAATGCCGATTACGATGCCGACGAGGTGCGGGTCGGTGCCCTCGCGGGCTATGACTTCCCTGTCGGCAACGTCACTATCAGTCCGCACGCAGGCCTGGACTGGGCTCATATCGATTTTGACACCTATAGTGAAACGGGTGCTTCCGGTCTTGAGCTCACCTACTACGATGACGAGAGAGACTCATTTCAGTCTACCGCCGGCGTGCAGGCCCAGGTCGGCTTCCAGACCGGTTTCGGGGTCCTCGTGCCGCAGGCGAGCGTTGACTGGATGCACGAGTTCGAGAACAATCAGCGCACTGTCGACGTCAGCTTCGTGGGCGACACGCGAGCCAAGCAGTTTACCTACAAGACCGCGAGCCCGGATCGCGACTGGTTGGAGATCAACGCCGGGGTGGTGGCGGTCCTTCCCAATGATCTTCAGGTGTTTGCAAACTACCGCACTTTGGTTGGGCACAGTTATTACGATAGCCACACCGCAACGGTCGGCCTCCGCATGTCGTTTTAGAACTTAAGTTCTTAGTCAGGAGGAATTGGTCGATGATCGTCATTCGGCTGAGACGACCTTTGAGAGGATTGCCGGCCACAGTTCGGTCCAGCAGCACAGGTGGTCGTAGCCGCCGACAAGGATGAACTCGGCATTCGCCCCCTTTACAGAAGGTGCAATGAGGGTTGGAGGGACAATTTCATCGCGGCTTCCAACGTAATGGAGCTGCACAACGCTGTCCTGTATCGGCGGACGCAGTGCCGGATTGAGCGAGGCTTGTAATCGCGGGATCCCATGATGGACCGCCCACGCGTCAATATCGAGATTGGCGGCGATCGTGACAATTGTCCTCGTCTCGGGAAATCGCTCGGCGAGCAGCATTGCCAACGTGCCACCGCCGCTGTGGCTGAAGAAGGAAATGCGATCATGACCCCGCGCAGTCATGATTCCCCGGATGGCTGCGGCCAGGCTGGACACAACGCGTTCGGAATAGCGGGCGGTGCACCACATGTCGCTGGAGCAACCTGCGGTTGCAGCCAACCCGTGGTAACAGGGACGACCGACGTAGACCGCGGGTCCGGGGTCGAGGGAGAGAAGACGCAGCATCAAAGGATTTCGAGGCGTGGGATCGTCGGCCGGTCTTCCGGCGACCATGGGCGTTCCGTCGCCATCAAGGTACACGTGAAGCGCCTGATGTGACCCTCCCTTGCGCCAATAAAGGATATGCTGGAACCCCTTCCCCAAAACCTCTTCCCTCTGCAACCCTAGCGAAGCGGCGGTCTGGTCGAATTTCTCGGCGGGGGTCATGCAGGCTCCCAAGAGCGTCACGAACGCAATGGTCGTGAGAAAGCATCCCCTTCGGACCCAGGAGTTCCACAAGTGCGACGTGCTGGGCGGCAGGTTATGCAATTCATTCCTCCAAGTAAAGCCGCCGCTCGTCATCCGAGAGTTCACGGGGAACGTGATCTCTTGCATAGGTAATCCAATCATCTCCGGTTCCAACCGAAAGCTCCCATACTCTTGCTGTCTTGTCCCAGGAGGCTGTGGCTACGCTTCGCCCGCCAGGGGCGAATGCGGCGCTGACAACCTGATCGCGATGACCTCTGAGCGTGTCGACGGAGAGACCGCTGGCCCTGTGCCAGATCCGGGCGGTGCCGTCTCCGGACGCCGTCAGGATAAGCCGCCCATCCTTGGAGAATGAAGCGTCATGAACTTCACCCTCATGGCCCTGCAATACCAGTAACGGCTTGCCGGCGGTGGCGTCCCATATCCGCGCCGTGTTGTCCGACGACCCTGTGACGACGAGCCGGCTGTCCGGTGAGAATGCGGCGGACAAGACCGCGTCCGTGTGCCCTTCAAGAATTGCCAGCGACTTTCCGCTGGTCCCCTCCCACAGGCGTGCCGTGCGGTCCCACGATGCAGTAATCAACCGCGTATCATCGGACGAGAAGACAGCGTTGATGACCGGGCCTCGATGCCCTTCCAGGGAGGCGATCAAATCGCCGGTGGCAGCCTTCCAAAGCCGCCCTGTGCCGTCCTTCGAGGCGGTGGCGATGCGGCGTCCATCATGGGAGAAGACGGCAAAGTTGACATCGCCCTGATGACCGCGAAGAACGGCGACGGGCTCGCCGGAGACAACGTCCCACACGCGCGCTGTACCGTCCGCCGAGCTGGTGACGACCTGCTGCCCGTTGGGCGAGAAATGCGCGTGGTTGATGAAGCCCGTATGCCCCTTGAAGGTATGGAGAAGGCGGGCTGTGGCAGTGTCCCAGAGTCGTGCGGTTTTATCGGTAGACGTGGTCACAAGACGTTTGGCATCCGGTGAGAAGGCAGCGTACCCGACCGCCCCCTCGTGACCTGTCAGCACGGCGATGGTGCCGCCGGTAGTGGCGTCCCACATGCGCGCCGTCTTATCGTCCGAAATGGTGACCAGACGGCGACCGTCGGGCGAAAAGATCGCCCTGTAAACGCGACCTTCATGCCGTGCAATGATGGAGGGTGAGACGTCCCAAATCCTGGCGCTGTTATCCTCCGAAGCGGTGGCCACATGCCGCCCGTCAGGCGAAAAAAGCGCGGACCACACCCGGCCGATGTGACCGCGAAAGAGAACGGCCGTCTCGCGAGAGGCCAGATCCCAGAGCCGTGCCGTCCCGTCGTCCGCTGCGGTCACCAGCCAGCGGCCGTCAGATGAGAACTGCGCGTCATATACCTGGCCCTGGTGGCCCTTCAGCACCGCAATGGCACTACCGGTGATGCCGTCCCACAACCGTGCCGTGCTGTCGGCCGATGTGGTGACTACAAATTTGCCGTCCGGAGAGAACACCGCGTGACCGATGCCTCCCTGGTGGCCAGTCAGTGTTGCGATGATCCTTCCGGTGAACCCGTCCCAGAGTTTGGCGGTTTGATCCCAGGAGGCCGTCACGATCCGGCGACCGTCGGGCGAAAAAGCGGCCCGGTAGACTTCATGGCCGTGGCCTTTGAGCGTGGCGAGCTCCTTCCCGGTCATGACGTTCCAAAGCCGTGCCGTTCGATCGGCCGACGCGGTTACTATGCGCGTGCCGTCCGGGGAGAACGACGCCTGGTAAACGTCTCCCTGGTGCCCTTCCAGAATGACGATCGACTCCCCCGTCGTGGCGTTCCAGAGGCGGGCCGTTTTGTCGGATGAGGCGGTCGCCACCAACCGGTCGTCCCGGGAGAACTCCGCCCAATTGACCTGATCCCTGTGCCCTTGCAGCGTGAGGATCGACTGCCCGGTTTCCGCGTTCCAGAGGCGGGCTGTCTTGTCGGATGAAGCGGTCACCAAACGCCTGCCGTCGTGGGAGAAATCCACTCCGTAGACCTGCCCGTCGTGGCCTTTCAGCGTTATGGCGGCCTTGCCCGTCTCAACGTTCCAGACACGTACCGTGCGGTCCCGCGAGGCCGTCGCCACAAGGGAGCCTTTTGGCGAAAACTGTACCTTGTTGACCCCGTCAGAGTGGCCACGCAAAATGTGTCTCTCGCGCTGCGCTAATAGCGCATACAGCAGAGATGCCTCAGCGGCCGGCACAAAGGCCCGGTCATTGCCATCCTTTTTGGGAAGCGCTTCAAGGGTCAACAGCATTCCGAGCGTGGCGAGCCCGTTGTCGGTCTGCTGACGCGATACGGCGCTGAGTGCCTTGGATTGACTGATAACGGCGTTGTTGCGCTGCTCTCGGGCGACTCTGGCTTTATGCCAGCCATACACCGCGGCGCCGACTGAGATCACCGCGATAAGAGCCAGGGCGGTGATCCGTGTCCGCGTAGCCTTCGCTTCAGCCTCCAGGCGTTTGCGTTCCGCGAGGGCCTCTCGCTCGGCGTGCTCCTGCTCTTCCCGGCGCTTTCCGACACACGCATCAAGGTAGTCCTTGGCGATCTGCCCCACCCGTTCCCCGAAACGCGGCAGTCGCAGCATCTCTTCGACGGCCGCGAGCCGTTCTCCGTGGTGCACCAGCCAGCTTTCTTCCCGGTTGTGCGTCTGCCATTCTTCGGAGGCGTGTCGAAGATCGTCCAAAATCCGGAGATTGCTCCAGTCTTCTCGCAACCAGCCATTCAGGCGGGGCCAGGAGCGGAGCAGCGCTTCGTGAGCGACCTCGACTACCCGCTCGCCACGTTCGGTCTGCGATACGAGAAGCCGGGCTTCAATGAACTGCTGCAACAGCTTGTGGGCGCGGGCGGGTAAGTCGAGCCAGGAGGCACGGCGGCGTATGAAGCCACCTTCTTCGTTCACGCTGACCATGGCGGGGACGAACGCTACGCGAAGCGCTGCAAGCTCTTCCGGGCTCGGCGACATCCTCTCGATCACGGCATCAGCCGCACGGCGCACTGACCCTTCCAAACGGCCGAGTTCCTCGTACTCCTTGAATTGCAGCCGTCCGTCCTGACCGTATCTCTCGTAGAGCTCTCGCAACGTAAAGGCGAGAAGTGGCAGGGCATCACTTGTCGTGGCATCCTGGACGAACGTTTCAACCAACCCGGGTTCAAGCGTAATGTTGGCCAGGCGTGCCGGCCCTTCGATGATCTGCGGCAGATCCCGAAGCGGGATCGGGTCGACGACCAACGGTTCATAGGTAAATTCTTGCAGATCGGGGTGTGTCTGGAAGCTGCCAAGCGAATCGGAGCGCATCGTGGCAATGGTCATCAGGCGATGTCCGCTTGCTTCCAGCGCGCCCCGCAGGCACTGAAGGAACGCTCGCGTCTTTTGTGCGTCACTGGAGCCGAAGAGCTCCTCGGCCTGGTCGATAGCCAGTAACACAGTCGCCTCCTCCTGTCCGGCGAGGACGCGAAGGTCCCTGACGAGATCCTTCAGTCCTTCCCCGGCAAGGGGCTGCCTGTCTGGCGTGCTGGCCCAGTCGCGGCTGGTGGAGGGGGCGAACAACTGCTCGTAAATCGACTTCCACTCGCGTTGCTCGCCCAGCTCTTCAAAGGCTCGCGCCAGCTTGATCGCCAGCTCTTCCAGGGGGTCTTCCTGCGGCCGGAAGGGGGCGATGGGTAACCATGTCTCCCGATACTTGCGCAGACGCGGAATCAGCCCGGCTCGCATAAGCGACGACTTTCCGCTACCGGATGCACCCAGGCAGAGGATAAAGGACGGTCCGCCCCTGCGCCGCAGGCCATCCAGCACTTCGATTCCTTTCTGGATGTCGCGATCGCGCCCGAAGAAAATCGCCGCGTCATTTTCCTCAAATGCCAGCAGGCCGGGATAGGGAGGACGGGACGGATCCCACTCAAAGGCTTCGCCCGGTTCGATGCCGACTTCTTTGAGACCTCGCGCCAGTCGCCTGAAACCCTCGGCCGGATCCATCGTCAGATCCACGTGCTGAACGTCGCTGAAGATCCCGTCGGCGGGGCACGGTGATATGAGAGCGAGAAATACCGGTTTGCCCGCTGCTCGAGCCTGGGTAACCTCGGCGAAACACCACTTCGACTCCAGCCAGTTCGGTGACAAGAGTGCGATAACTGCGCGGCACAGACGAAGGTGACCGTAGAGCTCATCTTCCCACCGCTTGCCGGGGGCAATACCTTTGTCTGGGTCGAAGTCTAGAAAGTAGGAGGTGTGCCCCTGCCCCTGGAGCCATTCGCCGAAAAGCTTCGCGATTTCATGATCCTTGCTGCTGTGGCTGACGAAGATCCTGCTCATCGGGTGGCACCTGCTTGGACGAGTTAATGGTTTATCGGTTCCGGCGAGGTGCTCCTGGTCTCCGACGGCTCCGTATGTCAGTCGTGGCGGATGGGAGGAGGCCTCGGTGTCGGAGGCGGCTTCACGGGCGGGCGATAGGCGGGTGGCCAGAGAGGTTTCCTTATGGGTTCCTCGTCCGGCAGCGGCTTGAAGTGGTACTTCTCCCGCCAGGCGACAGTCTTTTCGAGTTCTGCCGGAGAAAGGGTGCGCAGCGGCGTTATCCGCTTCCCCGTGACGGTAACCTGCTGGCCGGGGAGAAGGCGCATCTGGGCCGGTGCCGTGATGTCGGCGTTTCCCTTCAGGAGGGTCATTTCCGCCAGCCTGGTCCCTGCCTTGATCCGGATGTTGGCCTCGCTGTTGAGGACGAGGCTGATGTTCGGCCCCTCCACGCAGGCCCGCTCCCGCTTGAGGTAGGCCTGCCCCGTGAAGATCCGGATGAGGATGCATTTGCTCTGGGCCAGCCAGTCGAAGATCGGGTCGGTCTTCTCGTCCAGTTGGAGATACCCCCCGTCCCGGAACTCCACCAGGGCGCTGGACCCCGGCCCCGTGGCCAGGGACGAGCCGATGCGGACCGTGTCGCCGTCCTTCCCCGCCTTGTTGTTGAGCCAGACGTTGGGCCCCGAAACCCGGAGGGTGCCGATGGCGCCGCCGGGCTCAGTGGGGAGTGAAACGCAGCCCACCGTCAGGGACAGGATGAGCAGGGACAGGGAGAACCATCGGGCTGGGACGTTCATGGCATCACCTCACGCTCTCGGTGCCGAAGAGAAAGCGGGCCCGGCGGATCTCGGCCCCTTTGACTTCGTCCCGGGGGAGCCAGACGACCCGTCGCGCTGCGGCGTCCCAGAGGACGAATTCGTCGCCGGTCTTGTCAAGGAGGTATACCTCGCCGCGCACTCCGGCGAGCATCGTGCTCCCGGAATCGGCCACGACCAGGGGGAACCGCGCCGGCCGCTTGAGGACGCCGTAGGTCATGGGGAGCATGAGAACCGAGAGGAGGAAGGTCAGGGCGAAGGGGGCCGCCAGGAGGATGCGGAGCCGCCACGGCTCCACGACCCGCCAGGCGAGGAGCAGGAGGGCACCCCCCTTGATGACCGCCAGAGTCAGGTTGAAGTAAAGGTTGTCGAGGCTCGTCCGGTCTCCCGTCACGAGCCATTGCCTGATCTGGCCCGCGTCTCCCCCTGCACCGCCAGAGGGGGCAAAGAGGAGGTCGGAGATGGCCAGGGGCGCGCCGAAGAGGGCCAGTTCCCGGTCGATGAGCAGGGTGAGAAGGACCAGGAGCGCCCCGAAGGCGGCGGAGCGCCAGACCCAGGGCTTTCGTTCGGCCAGCTCCGCCAGCCTCTCTTTCACCGCGTCCATGGGCTGCCGGAGTCCCGTCCGCCTCAGAAGGAAGACAACCGCCGCAAGAGCGATGGCCACCATGAGGAGGGGGAGGGCGATCCGCGCCAGAAGGTCGGCCATGTCGGCGATGAACCGGGCACCCTCCTGCATGTACTGCTCTTCGCTGAAGGAGAAGAGGGCGCCGATGCCCAGCAGGTTCAGGTGGGCCCGCTTGATGAGGTAGCCGCAGGCGTAAAAGACCGCCGCGATCCCGGCGAGGGAACCGGAGAGCCAGCCCAGGAGCGCGGTGATCTCCTTGAAGACGTTCATGGCGCGCGGGGCCGGTCAGGGTTTGAAGATGCCCGTTTCGACCCAGTCGGCCTTGATGAGGGACCACCAGTCGATGGCAAGCCCCTTCAGGACATACTCGTAAGGGAACCAGGCATAGCCGCCGTCCCCCCATCCGCTCCCCCAGGAGTTGCGGATCAGGAGCGCCCCGGTGGTCTCGATTCCCTTGGGATTGGTGTTCCTGATCTTCATGCCGTTGTCATAGCCGACCGCCATGATCGCGTGGCCGCCAGTGATCTTCTCCCCGGCGGTGGGGTAGGGGATCTTGCCCGATGCGGCGGCCTGGGAGATGGAGTTGTAGACCGTGAAGCCGAACATGGACGGCAGGCCTGCCGCCAGGTTGGTCTTGATGCGGTTCAGGAGGTCCTTTTTCGTGGTGCCCGGCGGATCGAGCCGGTAGTAGTTGAGGGCCTGGTAGTTCTGGGCAAAGGCGTAGCAGAAGGCCGGCGGCTCCTTGTCGAAGTCGGCGATGACGTAGGGCCAGTACTCCTCCGGAGGCACGCCGAACAGCACCATTGCCCCCATGGTGGTGCGGAGGAAGGCCCCGGTGTCGCCGGTCCAGTGGGCCATGCTGCGGGTCGCCTTGTAGAGGAAGAGCCGCGACGCATCGGTGTGTTTGCCGAAGGCCCGCCGCTCGAAGTACTCGTACATGCCGACGCCGGCGTTGGCGGTGCATGAGCCGAGGGAACCCTGATCTTCAACGGGAGAGCACCATGGCCGGAGATCCACGGAGGTGGGGACGGCCTTGAGGGGGGCCGCCACTTTGGCCTTGGAGAGCATCGCTTTCACCGGCGCATGCTCCGGCGTGTAGTCCCTGAAGTCGGGGTAGTCGGGCAACCATCCCATGCCGTATTTTTCGATTGTATCGCTCATGGCATCCTCCTTGTTGACGGTGTATTGGTTGTGGGCGGATCACGCCGGCGTCAGGTTCAGGGACGCTACGGCTTCGCGCACGTCCTGGGGCCAGATGAAGAGCCGGTCCTGGGGACGGACCCGGAAATAGGCCTGGGGCTCATAGAGGAGTCCCGTGGTCATGTCGACGCACCAGCGGGTGACCCAGTTGGTCAGTTCGACGGTGGCAACGGCCTCGCCCCTCACGAGCTTGGCGGTCACCTCCCAGAGCTGGTACGCCATCCGGAACTCGTAGCCGGTGAGAACCAAGGGGTCTCCCCAGATTCCCCGCCCTTCGGTGACCGCGGTGTCGGCGGCCTGGTGGAAGAGCTTCAGGTCGGGCTGGCTCGGCAGGTCGGGAAAGATGAGGAAGGGGGCGGCCCACCCTATCTCCACCATGAGGAGGTTGAAGGTGGCACGGTCCTCCAGGGTCCTGGTCCGCAGCTCCGCAGGGGTGTACTGGGGGGCGATGTAGGCCAGGAGCCGTCCATAGTCGTCGAAGGGGCGGTCGGCGGTCCGGACGAAGAGGGGGCGCATGGTGCCGTCGGCGCGCTGGAGCCTCGTGTCCAGAAGGCTCTGAAAGGCGTTGGACGCCTGATGTCCCTGCTGCTCCTGCCGCGTGCCGGCGTCACCGGTGGCGATGCGCGGCGCAAGGTAGGCGGCCAGGTCCGGGTTGGCCGGTGCCCGGCCCTGCTGGAGCCACCCGGCCAGGTCGGCCAGTTTCCCGTCGTGCCTGGAGGGCTTGCTGTTCTCAGGGTAGTGGAGTTCCGGTGTGTCGATGCTGAGCATGCGGATGGCGGTGGAGATGGTGGGGGTGTCGCCGTCCGAGTGGCGGACGTAGCGCTTGGAGCCGATGCTGTCGAAGGTGGTGCCGTTGGGTTGCCAGAAGACCTTGAGGGGGGGCATGCCTTACTCCTTCATCTTGCCGGGATCACTGCAGATCAGGTGTTAAGTATAGCCTTGGGAAGCCACCTGGCAAGGGAGGCGCGGGATTATCCTCTACGGCGCTGCCACCACTCCAGTGCCTGGATGCCGATGAACAGGATGACCAGTATCGCAATCAGAACCAGCATTACCTCGGCCATGACGACCGGCATGTTCGGATAGAGTCTCCGTAGGTCATCGCCGTACTTTTCCGTCTCCTTCGGAAAGAGCATGCCGATGATGCTCAGGGTCTGGACGGCCGCCAGGAGGGTACCGACAACGAGGAAGGACCGCTCGAACCTGCTGTCCCGGTCGGCCCGTCTTTCGGCAAGCTTCCCCTGGATATCGAGGAGCGCCCGCTCGAGGGATGCCTTCCGGTCGTCCATCCCCCGCGAGGCATGGCCCTGGATGAAGAGAAAGCGCTCCGTCGGATAGAAAAAGAGGTTGGGGAGATACTTCTTCTGCAACGCTTCACGCATGGCGAGCTCTATTGTTTGCAGTTCCCGCGTCTTGACTCCGTCGGCCCTGAGGCTTCTCCCGTGGGCAATTTCAAGCTGTGTACCGTTATAGATGAGCACGGCATGGGGGAGGGTGAGGTAGGGGCTGATCCCCACGCTTTCGTGGACAGCCCGATACGCCCTGCACTCTTCGCAGACATACACGAGCGTCCCCTTGTGGAACCCGATGAGGCTCCCTTCCCTCAGGTCGAGATAGCCGAGGACGTCGTGGAGTTCCGAGTCATCAATGTAGGGGAAGTCGAGGAGCCCCTGCACGATGCCGCCGATTCCCCGCACCCGGGGCATGAGCCCCGTGTCGAGGGAAACGTCGCCGCTTTCCCGCAGCAGGATAAGGGCGTCCCAGAGCTCAGGCCACCCCGTTGCAGCGGGACCGGACAGCAACTGGAGCGTTCCGCACATGAGGGTGAGGTCGGTCTTGCCGAAGAGCTTCCCTGCCAACTGGTCGATGGTGAGTTCCTCCCCCCCGGCGGCAAAACGGATTGCCGGGGAGATGTCGCACTCTTCGCCCCTCCCGGTCCCTTCACCTCCCTCCCACAACTTCGCCAGCTTTACCAGGTCCCATTCGTTGATCCCCGTTCTCTCTCCGGCCTTCTCGTCGCAGGGTAAGGGGGGAGGGGGAGGGGAGAGCACCAGGTGGAACACGCAGGTTCCGTCTCGAAACATCGTCCGGCTTCGCCGGACTTGCATGGCCAGACGCCGTCCGTGGTGATCTGGCGAATGGCGACGGAGCAGGAGGAGCTTCTCGAACCCCTCGGCCTCGTACCGGATGGAGTCGGGAAAGAGGACGTCGACGGTGCAGCAGGCCTTTGGGGTCTCCACGGTACGGTTGGCCATGGGGGAAACCGCCCGGTAGGTGTGGGAGAGGAGATCCCGCTCGAACGATGCGAAGTTTTGGTCCGACTCCTCCCAGGCAAGGGACGGTTTTTCCTGGGCGGATCCCATGAAGTGGAAGGCGATGCCGAACTCGCCGAACGCCAAGGTCGGCTGCTCGACGCAGATCTGCTGCAGGTCGAGCGGAGGGATTTCTCCGTCCTTTCCGGCGGGGATCATGGCGGTGACATCCCCGTCGGTCTCGGGGTCAATTCCCTCCGCCCGATAGAACTCATGGAGAAAGTCGCGAAGGACCTCTGCGTCCAGCTGTCGCGGCAGGATGCCGTCGATGGGGATGGCGAACAGCAGGAGGTTTCTGGCCCGTTCCTGGTGGGGGGTGAGGGGGGGCTGGACATACCCGGTTACGACCCGGCGGGCGCCGAGCCGTTCGAGAACGGTGATCCGGTCGAAGAGGTCGAACCTGTCGTGATAGGCGGCATTGTCAGGGTTGAGTGGGTCTTCCGACTCGACGAACACCGCCCGCAACCTCCCCCCATAATCGCAGGCAAGCCGGTTAAGATGCTCCACGGCACGGGTCACGAGCCGACGCCCCACTCCGCGTCGCCGTGCCTCAGGGCGAACGGCCAGGTACGTGAGAAGCCCGCAGCCGCTTTCTCGGTAGAGCTCGGCGAAGATAAACCCGTCGATCCACCGTGACGTGGGGTCCGGAGAAGCAAGGCCCTCTCCGGCGAGGAAAATGGTGAGAAGCGGCGCGGGGGAATCAGGTTTCTCAGGGCCGAGAAGCGGTTTCCAGATTGGAGGGGTCTCCACCTCCGCAGGGTGGGCAAAGGCCGGCAGGTAGAGCTCGACGTAAAGCTGATCGAGGAGGCTCTCCCAGTGGGGGAAATCAGACAGGTTGCAGATTGCGCCGTCATCCGCCATGGGAATCCTTCCCGCCTCTAATCGTCACAATTTTCCGGGCTCCGGCGGACATTTCGCCGTCTCGCCGGTTTCCATTGCCGTTCGCGCCGTCAGCTTCGTCCCCCACGCTGCCGCCTGGCGGGCACGGTCCTTCCGTGCGGGGCTCGGGTAAAAGGGCTTGTCGTCCACCGCCACTTCAACCACCACGTCCCGGGCCTCTCTCAGGTCCAGGGGCCTGAAGCCGTAGCTGCCGTCCTCCCGGATGAACATCTGGGTCATCACCTCCGGCAGGGTGGCGGTGAGGGTCTTTTCGCTCCGCTCGGGGAGGGGCGTTGTCCGGGGCGAGGAGAACTCCGTCCGGAACCTCCCGCTTACCGGCGGCCGCTCGCCCGTGCCGGAGAAAAAGAGGTGCAGGGTCCCGGTGTCCGGGTCCATCTGGATGCGCCGCACCCGGGGGATGACGAACAGCGGCCGGTCGCTGTCGTTGGCCAGGGTCACCGAGACCAGGACCTTCCCCTCCGACCTGCGGCAGTCGCATTGGCGCAGGGTAACTCCCTTCAGCGTTCTGTTCATGGGCTGTATCCTTCCCGACGGAGTTTCTCCGCCACCCGGGAGTCCGGCGCCACGGAAAACTCCTTCACGAACCGGGCTCCGAAAGCGCTCCGGGACTCCGGGCTGGAGAACAGGATTGTCGACAGCTCGGGCAGATCGTGGGCCAGCTCCTCGGGGGTCATCCGGGTCTGAAGGTATTCCAGGGGGAGCGCGGCCAGCCATTCGTCCAGGGCCTCCTTGAGCCAGCGGTCCATGGCCTGGGGGGCGATCCGCCCCTGACCGAACTCCTGGAGCCGGGCATAGATAGCCAGGGGCGCCACGATCCCCCAGCGGACGTGGGGGCAGGCCGGCAGCCTCTCGCCGAGAATGCCGCGAATGGTCTCCAGCTCCGGCCCCAGGTCGCCCGCCGGCGCCGGCAGACTCCCTCCGGCCGCAGCCTGTTCCAGTACCTCCCGCGCCTGCCGCCACGAGAACCATGAGGGGTAGGTTTCACCGGACTCCATAGCCTCCCGGGCCAGCTCCTCCAGGCCGGTCCCATCCCCCGGCTGCCGGATATAGGCAAGGGCCATGTCCCATGCCTTCACCAGCGGCCTGACGAGCCAGGCGGCCACCGTCTCCCGCGTCGCCTCGTCACGGGCCATGATGCGGGCCACGGGGACGCTGAAGCTGTAGTACTCCGAGAAAAAGGCGTCGAAGAAGTGCATGCCGGTCTCGGTCCTGCGGAGCACCCGGTCCCTTACCTGCCGCAGGGCGTTCACTTCCGGAGCAAAGGGGGATCCGCTCGCCACACTGGCCACGATGCAGCAGCCGTCGGGACAGCCGCACCCCACCTCCCGCTGGTTCGGGTCCCGTGGGGTCCGCCCTTCGGCCAGATGGAGGTCGTTCTCGGCCCCCACCGCCTCCTGCTCGTCGGTCTCGTAGTCGGCACCGGGGTGACCCAGGTGCACATGGCACAGCTCGTGGAAGAGGATGGCCGCCGAGGTGGTGCAGACTTCGCTGCCGTCGGTCCCGGTCATCCATCTGCCGTCGCCGTCGCAGTTGTGGGTGTCGTAAAGGATGTCGGGGTTCCCGCCGGTGTAGGTGGTGGCGGCCGAGTCCTCGAAGGTGTAGCCGTCGGGATAGACGAAGTCGGGGCCCAGACCGATGAGGGTGATCACGGACGGGGAGTCCACCAGGTCCTTCAGCAGCTGCCGCACCCGGCCGGCCGGGGTCGTGGTGTCCTGGGGGCCGGGATCATAGGTGACGATCTGGTAGTCGGGGTCGCCCGGGTCCGGCTCTTCTCCCAGGGTCTCCGGCAGGTCCTCGGAGCCGGCCATGGCAATCACCCCGATCTGGGCCAGGACCAGGTCCGGGTGGACCTCGAAGGTGCCGGGATTGTCTCCGAACTCCCTGTCGAATGGCGTCTGTCTGATACGAATGGTCATGCCGGCCTCCCGGTTTCAGCCCTTCACGTCGCTGCGCCGGCGGCGCTTCACATGGGTCGGTCGTCCGTCGAAACCGGCGTAGTGGGGCGGGGTTTCCTGCCGCACGTCGCCGGGGGCGGCGCAGGGCTCGTAGGTGCAGGGGCGCCCTTCCCTGGTCGGGGGGCAGCATTTTTCCAGCCGCCGCCGCACTTCTTCCTCCCGGTCCAGTTCCAGGGCAGCATCGGGATGGGCGGTGGCGAACATGTGCCGCAGGGCCGCCATATCCGCCGCCATGCTCTTCTGGAGCGAGGTCTGCTGGGCCGAATGGTTCAGCAGCTCGCAGGTGTTGCGGGAGATCTGCTCCAGGATGCAGATTATGGTCTGATTCTGCTGGATCTGGAACGTGAGGAGCGTATTGGTGATGTTCTGCCGCGCCGCGATGCCGGCAAGGCCCGCCGCCGTGGCGGCAAAGCCGTCGTTCACCAGCTGCCGGAGCTCCTCCAGCCAGTCATTGGTTTCCTCCACCAGACCGTTCAGGACGGTCAGGTTTGTGTTGGTCGTCCCGCAGCAGCCGTTGAGGGCGGTCACGTCATTGTGCAGGATGGCCAGGTTGGCGTTGATCTGCTGTGCTTGTTCCCACACTTCGTTGATTGTCGGCACGGTTCGTTCCTCCATGTATGTGCTCAGACCGGGCTTTACCGGTACGCCGGCACCAGGATCATCTGGCTCGGCCGGGAAAGAGGGGACATTGCCACGCTGCGATGAAACAGGAGTTTCATCCTTGGCTCTGTCCCCGAATTCAATCCGTTGAATCACATCATTCGGTCCGGCCCGGTGTCGAGGTGAGCGACCCGTGGGCCTTTGCCCCGGCGATCTCCCCCGCAACGATTCCCGCTATCACCGCGCCAACCTCGATGGTAACCTCGGGTGCCACGAAGGCCGCTATCGCCGCTGCCTGGGGCTCGTCCCTACCTTTGATTGCTCCGTGCATGAAAGCCATCAGTTTTTCCGCGAGAATCTCGCCGTTCTTGACCATGGCATCGAATTCCTTCGGGGCCACTTCACGCATGGACGGCAGGTTCTGACGGATGAAGTCTCGAATCTCGGTTTCCGACATGCATTTTTTTTCCGCTCCCATGATGATCACCTCCTTTCCCTGGTGGTTTCAGCTGCCGGTGAAGACCAGCAGCTTCTCGAGGTCCATGCGTCCGAAGAAATCAAGGACGACTTCCCTCGTGAGGTTGCGCGAGGCGCAGGGGAAGCGCTTCTCCCTCGTTTTGTCGATGATCTCCCCCGTCGTCAGCTTTCCGTAGCATTGCTCATAAATGAAGCTGGCGGTGTCGTTGAGTTCCAGCTTCCTGTGTCCCAGGTCAAGGAAGAGGTTGCCCTCGCGGCTTGAGGCGATGAAGACGGTCCGAACGGGCTTGTACGCCTCGATGGCGTCGGCGGGCAATCCCTTCAGGTGACGGTAGTCTCCAAGGAAGGGGAGGCTGAAGTACTTGCTGTAGTTGAAGGTATGCTCGATCAATTGGAACCAGGTGGTCTTGAGGCCGCTGCGGTAGTAGGCCTCGCAGTGACGGTGGAGGAGTTCGTCGGGGATCGTCCAGAAGAGGTCCCGCATTTTTGTCGATACTGCCTCGATGAAGCGCTGCCGGGCATGGAGGATCTCCCACTTCGAGAGACTCTCCGTCCTGACGAATGCGTAATTGTCGCCAGGACCGGTCACGCAGTCCGGGTCGAGCATTTCCAGGCCGAACGCCCCGGGGTTTTCGTACATGGGGGTGCCAGGGTAGGGGGTATAGATGGTTGAGTTCACTTCCAGCCGCCCGAGGCCGATCTCCAGCAGCTCTTCCGCGAAGGAGATGCTGTTGTCGATGGTCTCCCGACTCTCGAAGGCGCCGCCGATGATGAAGTTGCCGAAGATGGAGAGAATGTCCGCCCCGGCGCAGATCCTGACGGCTTCCCGGATTTCGTCCAGAGTGAGGTTTTTGCAGTATGCGTCAAGGACATGCTGGTTTCCTGTCTCCACGCCGAGCTGGATACGGTCGAGCCCCGCCTCCACCATGGCGCGGACCATCTCCGGGTGCTTCACGATGACGTTGGCCCGGCCTTCGCAGAACCATTTGACCGTGTAGTACCTGCTCTGGAGCTCCTTCATCCCGCAGCAGAACGCCATCACCCGCTCCGGGTCGACGGTGAAGGTGTCGTCGAGGATGTTGATGTAGGCGGGCCGGCGCTCCCTGAGGAGTTCCTCCACCTCGGCGAGGACCTGCGCAATGTCGCGGGGACGGTAAGTCGCCTCGGGCCTCCCTTCGTAGCAGAAGGCGCACCGGTGGGGGCAGCCCCGGCTCGTGACCAGGTAGTCGATGCCGTTTCCCCTCTGCCGCTCGTGGTTGAGGGTGCGGTCGGGGACCAGAAACATGTCCGGGTCGGCGGCGGGGAGGCGGTCCCGGGTCCGGGCGATTCCCCCGGCGTGCCGGTAGGTAATTCCCTCGATCTCCTGGAGCGTCCCCTTTCCCCTGAGGAACCAGTCGAGGATCGCGGTGAAGGCGATTTCTCCCTCGCCCCTGACGGCGATGTCGCAGGCGCTCTCCCCCAGAAGCCGTTCATCCCAGGGAACCACCGACGCCTGGGGGCCTCCCACGACGCAGAGGAGGGAAGAGTCGGCCGTTTTCAGGGCGGTGATGGCGCTCATGGTGGTGTGGACGTTTTCGTGATCCACGTAGAAGCCGATTACCTTTGTGCCCGAAGTTCCGGCCAAGTCCCGTATCTTTTCCAGTGACGTGTTGGCCTGGTCGATCACCCGGACCCGGTACCCCTGGCGTGCTGCATGGGTCCCCACGTAAAGGAGTCCCATCTGGTCCATGAGATGGGAAGAGGCGAGGTGAATCCTGGATAGCCGCGCCAGAATTGCGTCGATGCTGCCGCTGTCGATGGGCTCCATCGTCATTTCCTCGTTGATGAGAACTGACGGATTGCCAGTTTCGCGAGCACGACGGACGTTGTGATAACCGCTCCCCGTAATGCCGGCAGGCCCAGCAGGGTGAGCAGGCCCCAGGCTGCGCCCCCCGCAGCGGCTGCTCCGGAGAGAACGGAGAGAGCCGAGACAGTGACCGCGGGAAGTGTGGTTGTCCGTCGTGGGTTCATGGCGTAGATTCCTGATCGGTCAGGCGCGAAAGCCCGCTAGTGCTCATTCGCGCAGGCGGTCCCTTCATCGATGGCGATCTGGCGTTCGCCAAAGATGGTCACTGACGGTTCCCTGGGGTATCAGGCCGACCGCGCCGCATGACAACACTCTTAACCCCTTCTCCTGTAATTGGCATGAAATACGATTCCCATAAGTCCACAGAGCGCCAATAAGAAGGTCCCCGGTTCCGGAACGACATTCACGCTGCCACTGCCGGTGGTCAGATCCAGCTTGATGCCTGATGCATCGTCCACCAGCGCCTGCGAAAACTCCAACCCGGATGAACCGACCGACACTGCATCAAAGAAAAGGGTCGCGAGGGTGAAGCTGTCCGGCTGGAGGGCATCCAACTCGGAGGAAGTGAGGAGGGAAACCTCTGCCAGGTCAACCACCCCACCCAGGAAGATAAAATCGGTCAATGCCTCGCCCAGAGCCGGGTCTCCAAGAAACGGTCCAAAGGCGACGCCTGTGGGGAAGAGCACGGCTGGATCGAAGCTCACATCGAGATCAAAGCTCCCCACCGATGAGCCCAGTCCTGAGATGAGAAGATCAACCGACAGCGACTGCCCCACGTCAACGGTCTGCTGGCTGGGCACGAAATCGAGGGAAACCGCGCCGGCCGGAGCGATGCGCAGCAGGCAGACAACGAGCGCCACCATACCGAATCGAATCATCGTTTTCATTGCTACCCCCTCCCTTTCCTTTCATCATTTGCAGGTCACAGTGTGAGTCACCGTCTTCTCCATGGCGTCGGAATCCAGGTAGGTGATCGTTACCGTCACTGTCCCTGCGGCCTGGCAGTGCACAAGAACACCGCCGGCTCCGGCCAGGTTGGAAACCGTGCAGGTCGCGCCGGCGGCCGGTGCTACCGTGCACGCCGTGGCGGCTGTCCCGAATCCCGTAGATATCCGGGTAGGGGTGCAGACATTGAAATCAAAGCTCGCGCAGAGGAGATTGGAGCAGTGTTGGGAGCAGATACGCGCATCGTTGGTCGTGATGGTGCCGTCGCCGTCGGTGTCGCGGCGATCGCCGGTCCCTTCCGTATTGCGCGCGGCGAAGATGGCGTTGATATCCTTGATATCCACATCGCCGTCCCGGTCGATGTCGCAGAGTACGTCACCTACGGTAACCGACAGCAGTGAACAGGATGTCTGGCCCGGGAAAACGATTCCCGAAAGCGTCGTCGGCTGAACAGTAACAGCCCGGTTGGTTTCGATCGGTTTCACCGCGACGTTATAATCCTGGGCCGTTCCGGAATCGGTGTGGACGCAGACCTGATACTGCTTCGTGCCTGCCTGGTCGGCAGTCAGATTGAAGGAGGGGAACCCGATGAAGAGCTGTTCCGGGGTGACGCCGGTAACGGTGCCGGTATCATCCCAGATCGTCAGAATCGGCTGTGCTGCGGGGGAATACCACGAGTTCGGTATCTGGGCCACGGTGCCGCCGAACTGGGCCAGCAGGCTGTCGATGGGAACGTTGTCCTGGTGGTTGGTCAGGTCACCGGTTACGGCGTTATTCTGGTCTGTAACGTAGGTCAGAACCGCCTGGTTCTGCTGCTCCAGCAACGTCCCGGAGCGCAGGGCAGTTTCGTCGGGAGGGGTTGAGGGAGTATCGGGATCGGAGCCGGGACCCCGGTCCCACGGCCCTGTCCGGGACTGCCATATCCGGACGTCGGTCACCGAGGTGCTCTTGTAGTTTTCCTTCTTGTCATTCACCAGAAGGAACGGGTCTTCAAGGTGCCATTCGCCGTTGTACCAGACGTTCGTCGCCGCCTCGGGATAGACGTGTTTGCCATCCCTGGTGAGCGAAACCCATTTCTCGCGGCAGGGATAGCCCAACTCCCGTATCAGGGAACAGAACATTGACGTCTGATTGTGGCAGACGAAATTCGGTTTCCCGAGGGGGTGGTGCCGCTTGCCGATATCCAGGTTGCCGGCATTGAAGTCGTCGACGACGTCCTTGTCGGTGACCGTTCCCTGGCCCGGAGGCCAGCAGGCAGGCTGCAGGAGGTCGTGGACGAATTTCTTCGTATTTTCCACAACCTTTTTATGATCGATCTCGTTGGCTGCGGTCTTGGGGAAATCTCCCCCGTAGTTGGCGCCGCCCGCCTTGGGGACAGTAATCTTGCCTGTGCAGGGAGCCGGGGCGTCGACCTGCTCGTACCCGTTTTTCGGCCCCTGGTAGCGGGCCGCCATGGAACCCAGATCGCCACGGTCAAACGGATCTTCCCCCTGTCCGCGAACGCCGTTATTGTCCTTGTCGTGCCCTCCGACGCCGTCGTGATTCAGGTCAGGGCTGCCGTGGGTCTGGTAATTTCTTTCCCCGGCATTGGGATTCTTGTCCTCGTAGTCGGGTTTCCCATTCTTCGGATTCTTGTCCTCTTCCCTCGCCGATTTCCCGAGATCATTGGGGCTGAAGTTATTGCCCGCAACCGCTCCGCCATGGTTTCCGGGCGCCGTTGCATGGGAGCAATTCGGCGCCAGAGCCATTACAAGGAGCATGGCGCCGGTAATACATGCCGTGTCAGCTTTGCGCAAATATCCTTCGAGTCCCATTTTGAGTCCTCCTGACTGAAGAGCTTTTCAGCCCTCCGCTTGACGCTGTATTCCCCAGCGCTACCTCCCCGTCCGCACCAGCGTTCCACTGGAGGTGCAGACCCGCTCGAAGGTTTGGCCCGTCGGATAGCTTCCATAGAAAATCTCGACCGTCTGTATCCCGCCATCGGTTTCGCTGATGGTGAGCATGTTCAGGAAGGGGTCGCTGGAGCCCCGGTACACGGCGGGACTGATGGTGAGGGAAACGCCACCGCCGACTTGCGCAGTGCAGGCCAGGTTTGTGGTATAGCTTCGGTCCGCGTTCACGGTGTAGGTCCCGGTGCATGACGATTTGATGCCATTCTGCATCGGTATTGAGTCCGCTATGGCCTTGGCTGGCTCTATGACGGCGACAGTGATGTCGGTACCCTTTACGAGCCCTGTACCGCTGAAGGTGAGGGTACCGCTTTCGACGAAGCCGACGGTTTCCCCGTCAGCCAGAAGCTTCCGGTTTGCCCGGTCGAATCCCGGCGCGCAGGGGGTCTGCACGCAGGTCCGCGATGCGGTAAATGCGTAGCTTCCGTTGAGGATCGCATTGAGTTTTGCCTGCTGCAACGGGGTTACCGCCTGGGTTTCAGCGGCGCCTGCGGCGACGGGGATGAGGAGTGTGAGGCTTGCGGCGAGGCGTCGAAAGGTGGTCTGGGTCATTCATGTCTCCTGAGTGTGAGTTGATGGTGAGTCAGAATATATGCAGCTGAGCGGTGTTGTTGAACGGCCCGTCCCCTCCGGCTTGCCGGGAGGGACGGGCCGTGTGTTACGGAAGGCTACCCGTTATCGCCCCCCGGCAGGTCGTTGCAGATGCAGACCGCCCAGGGTGGTGTCCATGCCTCGTGGCAGGAGACGGTGTTGCTCCGGGTCCTGTCCCGGGCGTAGAGCTGGAATGCATAGCCGCAGCAGGTTCCCCGCTTGAGGGGGAAGCCGGCCGGGATCACGTAGGGGGGCGGCACGCTGGGGGCGCAGGTCTCGTCGAAGATTCGCAGGTCGAGAAGCGTCAGGATGCCGTCGAACTTGGGCGGAATCGGCGGCGGCGGGGGGCAGCCCCCCATGGCCGGCACCGGGTCGCACCGGGTCCCCGGATCCCCCACCCGCTGGGTTCCCTTGAAGGGGTCGGGCCCGTAGGTGATGAGGTCCGGCGTGATGGGGATCTGGACCGTCGGCCCTCCCTGGCGGGTGATCTGGAGGATATAGTAGTCGAAGTTGTCACTGGGTGGATTCAGGTCCGCCTCGTCGATGAACTCGTCGTAAGCAATTCCCAGTATCCCCACGGGCCAGGGGACGTTGCAGGGGGCACCCGGCGGCACGAACTGGGTGTCGAGTCCGATGTGGAGGTCGGTGCACCCTGGCAGCCCGGCGAGCCCGGCGAATTCGACATGGATCGGCTTGTTGTCGAACCAGACGTGCTGGGTGTCGTAGTAGTCGTTGTTCAGGGTGTCGGTCACGTGGAGGAGCAGGGTATATTGGCCGCTCCGGCAGCGGTGGTGTGAGTCGGGGCAGGCCCCGTCCATGACGTTGGTGGGCAGCCCCGTGTCGCTGGACCAACAGAAGGGCTTCAGCTTCCAGAGGTCCTCGATGGTGATGTTCCCCAGTTGGATGTCGATGTTGTCCACCAGGTTCGTGGTCAGGGGTTTGCCGATGACCTGGTTCCACTGGGCCCGTTTCCCCGCCTCGATCAGCGGGTCCGGGTCGGTGTAGCAGACCGGCCCTGAGAGGAGGGTCGAGTAGGCCGCCGGGTTGAAGCCGATCTGGCCCGGGCCAGGGAGGAAACCGACGGCGGCCCGGAGCTCGAAGCACTTGATCTTGCGGTTGTTGCACTCGCCCACGAAGGCGCTGCCGCTGACGGTGACGCAGCACCCTACCGACGCCACGTCGTTGGTGGCCGGGATGAGGAGCGGGGAATCGGGGTTGAAGGGGCCGAAGCCGGGGCCGGTCTTCACCGGTGCGTCGGCCACGTGGTCAATCCAGACCAGCACCTTGAAGAGGCTGAACTGCGTGCAGCAGCAGGAGCGGGCCACGTTGGGGAGCGACGAATAGACACAGAGCCGGATCTCGTAGGAGCCGGCCGGGAGGACCGTGGTGTTGATCCACCCCAGGACGCCGTTTACGACCGAGACGGTCCCCGTGGGGGTGCCGCCGGGATAGGATACGCCGGTGGACTGCCAGCCGGAGTTGTCCTGGCAGGGGTCTCCCTCCACCTTGCGCCATTCAAGGGTGTAGTGGTCGAAGAAGCCGCCGGTGGCGGTGCCGACGGCGGTCACCGCCATGCCACCCACGTTTTGGTTTACCACCTCGTCGGTGCAGCCGACGGGCTTCGTGATCTGGCAGGTTAGGGGCTGGAAGCAGTTGCGCAGGCAGCGGAAGTAGGCGATGAGGCAGCGGACCAGGTCGAAGAGGGTGCGGGCGCGGCCCAGACACCAGCCAAAGCGGAAGGCGCAGATACACCAGCAGCGGCAGAACCAGAAGCGGGGGTCGAGGCGCAGTTTCTCGAAGACCTCTTTCCCCAGGAGGAGCTCGGCGTTCACGGGGGTCAGGAATTTTTCGAACAGAGCCTCGGCCGCATCGCCGCCGGCGTGGCAGTCGAGATTTCCGGTGGTGGCGTCGTCGGCCAGTTCACTGGCCCGGTCCGTGGCGCGGGCCTCGTTTTCCAGGTAGGGCCTGAAGACGGCGGCAAAGTTGGCCACCAGCTGGCGAAAGTCTGCCCGTTCTTCAACGGTGAGGGGGCGGTCGCCGATGGAATCGTCGAACAGGCGCCGGATGCAGAGCCAGTAGCGGTAGAGGTAGTAGACCGCTGTGGGGAAGGTGCGTGACCGGGAGAGGAGCCAGCCGAAGCGGAAGCAGCAGAGTATCTTCCGCAGGCACCAGTTCCACTGGTCGACGGGGCCCAGGATCTCCCGGGCCTTGGCATCGAGGGTGCGCAGGGCCACCGCTTCGGTGGCCAGGGGGGCGAAGAGGCGGTCGGCCAGAAGTTGTTCGTCCTCGCAGGTGTGGGGGTGTTGGTCTGTCTCCTTGATGAGCCTTTCGGCCGACTTGCTCAGCTCCAGATCCTCCTGGAGGATGGGGCGCCAGGCGTCGAGCACCTGCTGGAGGACGAACTGGAAGTCCTCCATGTTCACGTCATCGGGAAGCTCGGCCTTTATGGCCGCCTCCGTGGGCTTTTTCGGTTCTTTTGCCATCCCTGGTTTCTCCTTTCATGTTCGCGTCCGTGCGGATACGTGGGTGCCCGTGTGAAACCGCCGCACGAGCACCCGCTGGTTATCAGATGGTGAACGGCTTTTGCTTCTCGAAGACGGGGTCGTTGACGCCAACCCGGAAGAGGTTTGGCGTCTGGTCCGGGGGCATGCGGTTGACGATGGAGCGGTGGAACCGGCGGTAGTCACCCTTGAAGAGGCCGTTTTTCCAGACCCGCAGGAGCTGGCCCGTGAAGAGGCCGTTGAAGGTGCCGTCTTGGGACAACTGGTTGTCCTGGCACCCCGAGATGAGGAGGATCGACGCCTTGGCCTCGGCTTTGGCCCTGGCTTCCGGCGTCTCCTTTTCTTCGAGGATCTTGTCGTAGAATTCCCGGTTTGCCCGGTAGGTCCGCATGGCAACGTCCGGCGGCATGACGCGGTATCTCACCTCGCCCCCCAGGGCGCCGCTCCGGGAGGTGCCGTAGTAGTAGGCGTCCCTCGTTACCGTGCCGCTGTGGCAGCTGTCGGAGAAGACGAGGATCCGGACCCCCTTGGCGAAGGCTCTGTAGAGTTTGTAGAGCTCGTCGTCCACCAGTTCAGCGTCAAAGAGGCACCAGGTCTCGTCTTGGCCGTCGGGCTCGTCGTTGTTCAGGTCCGGGAGGGTACCCCCGTGCCCCGAGTAGCTCAGCATGAAGATGTCGCCGGCCTTGAGGGCCTTTGCGGCCTTCTTGATGGCGTCGACAACCTTCGCCCGGGTTGCCGCCTTGGTTAGCAGGCTGGTGACGGTGAACCCCTGTGATTGCGCGATGGCCGCCATGTCTTCGGCGTCTGCCTCGCAGGCAGTGAGCTTGCCATCCCATCCCTGGTAGTGCTTCGGATCGACGGCGTTGAGGCCGATGGTGAGAGCGAGCCCTTTTGCCATGGGACGATTTCTCCTTTCTGGTTAGTGGTGTCGTGTGGAGCGGTGCCGGTCAACCGCCTCAGAGCCCGTACTTCTTCAGGACCGACGTCAGTTCGGCGACGAGTTTGAGGGCGTCCTCCCGGTCAAGCAGTTCGGCGAGCTTGTGGAAATGGGCCGGCTCCCGGATTCCCGGCACCAGTTGCTGGCCGCTCCGGGCCACGATGACGTCTTCGAGCACATCGCGGAAGTGGGCCGGCTCCCGGATTCCGGGGACGTATTTCAGGTTCTCGCGGCGGGCCACGGCGATCCGCTCGGCCAGATTCAGATCGGCGTAGACCTCGTCGATGGCGGCGATGAGGATCTCTTCTTCCCGGGCGAGGGAGATCCCCGCGTCGAACCAGTGGGCCGGCTCGCGGATCCCCGGCACCAGTTCCTCGGGCACCGCCTGCTGGACGATGTCCCGGAGCCGCCCGGGGATGAAGTGGGCCGGCTCGATCCAGTCGGCCTTCAGTTTCAGCTTGAGGGCCTGGTGCCAGAGCAGGAAGAGGGAGTAGCTGCCGGCGGCCACCTTGCCGACGCTCTTGCCGGTAAGCTCCTTCAGGATGGGGGCGAACTCCCGCTCGAAGACCGTCCCCTGGAGGTTCTTGGCGCCGAGTTCCACCCGCTCCACTTTCCCTCCTTCGGCGATCTGGAAGGTTACCGGAAGGGTGGTGGTCACCACGAAGCCGATCTGCTGGGAGACCCTGTCAAAGACCGCGTCCAGCTTGGTCTGTATCCCTTCCTTGATGAAACGGTAGATGTCGATGAAGTCGTCGTAACGCTGCACGAGCACCGGGTGGGCCGGTTCGACCCAGTCACGCTTGATTTTTGCCATCTGTCGATTCCTCCTTGAACATGGTTTGTGCACTGAATGAAAGTCCTCTTCCTGTGGGCGGTTGCCGGGTGTTGGGTCCTGTGTGCGCGTCACCCCCCTTCGTACGGGTTTTCATTGCTGGCGATGGCGTTACCGCCCCGTCTCCATCCGCCGCTTGAACTCTGCGTAGGGGACCGGGGTCCGCAGCGAGCCGAAGAAGCCGAGACCCACCGGGTCGGCGCCGGCCTGGGCAAGATTCTCGATACCGGTGTAGGGTACGGCTCCGCCGCCGAAAAGGGTCGATTCAAGGCTTTCGGTGGTCTCCTCCCGGGGACGCTCCGGCTGCTGCTCGGTCCAGGCCCGCCGCAGCCGCTCCAGGATCCGCTCGCCCCGGGCCCGCAGCTCGATGCCCCCGTCGTCCACTCGCTGCCGCATTCCCCGCATGGCGCCGCGGACCGTCTCCTGGTCGGCGGGGTCCAGGGCCTGGACCAGGTCCCAGATGCGGGAGAGGCAGCGGTAGGTGTCGAGGTTGGTCTCCTTGATGAAACAGCGGACCTCGCTCCGGAGCTCCTGGGTCAGGAGTTCAGGATGGAAGCGGCGCAGGAGCTGGAAGGAGAAGTCCACCTCCATGTTGAAGTAGTGGAGCCCATAGTCGTTGAAGTTGCGGTCGAAGAAGGCATAGTTGGCGATCTTGTGGAAGGTCTCCACCCGCGGGTCCTTGATCCGGTAGTCGAAACCGAAGTAATCTCCCACCAGGATGCCGTCGTCGCGGAGCTTTTTCTCCAGCCCCGTGGCGGCGTAGGCCTCGGCCCGGCAGAAGTTGAAGGGGTTGTCGATGTGCCGCTCCATGAAGCGGAGGTTGATGAGGAGGTGGTCCATGGTGGCGTCGGGCTCGAACATGAGGAGGTTGTAGGCCACGTGGACGTCAAAGTCGTTGAGGACGCGCAGAGCGTTCTCGATCTCCGCCCGGCTGCTCTTGCGGTTCAGGTTCCGCAGCCCCTCTTCCGAGGCGTTTTCGACCCCCAGGAAGACCCGGAAGATCCTGAGATCGTCCAGGACAGTCATCACCTCGCGGTTGATGGAGTCGGGGCGGGCCTTGACGGCGATGGCGATGTCCGTCACCCCCTCCTTCCAGAGGGTATCCCGCAGCTCCGTGAAGCGGGCCAGGGCCTTTGGGGGGTCCGGAAGGAAGAAGTTGTCGTCCTGGAAGTTGAAGACACGCACCCCGTGCCGGTGGTAGAGTTCCTTCATCTCGGCCACGATGTTGGCGACGCTCCGGACCCGGAACTTGGCGCCGCCGCCGCTGCGGTACCAGGCGTCGATGCTGCAGAAGGCGCAGCTGCGCCAGCACCCCCGGCTGGAGAGGATGCTGGCGATGGGCTTGCCGAAATAGTCGTGGAAGGTGTCGCGCCGGGGGAAGGGGAGAGCGTCGAGGTTCTCGGGATTTCCCGTGGAGGGGTTCACGGTGATTGCGCCGTCGGGGGCCCGGTAACAGAAGCCCGCCACCGCCGAAAGATCGGAGAGGTTTGCGGCCAGGGCGCAGATGAGTTCTTCCCCTTCCCCAAGGGCCACCGAGTCGAATTCAGGGAAATCGGCCAGGAGCTGCCGGCAGTTGAGGGCCGCGAAGTGTCCGCCGGAGGTGAGATGGCCCGTGAAGCCCGCCTCACGCAGGGCCTTGGCCATGCGGCAGAACTCCCGGGCACGGCCGGTGAAGACCATGGAAAGGCCGGCGATCTCCGGCCCGAAGGCCATCACCTGCCGCACCACGGACCCAATTTCCCCCTCCTCGTTAAAGGGGAAGATGACGGCTTGGTGCCCCTTCTGTTCGAGGGACGAAACCATGTAGCGGAGTCCCAGGTTCTCTTCGAGTTCTGCCCCGATAAGAGCGACTTTCATCAGGCACCTCCTGTGTGCAGTGAGTATTATGGGCTGACTGTGGCATGCAACGGGCGTTCGGGGAGGCAGGGGACCGGAAGAGCGGCAGTGGGGAGAAAAGGGTGCGCCATCCCTGGCGCGCCGTGCCGTTTTTGGGGCTGCACGGCGGGCTCATCCGTGAGCGTGCTTGGTAGCCGAACATTGTTTTGGACTAGTTCCGTCAAGAAGTATAGCGGCGGCAATTCCATGTGCAAGCGGTCACAGACAAATAATTCTCGTCTGTTAGGGGAAGTGCGGAAGCAGCGGGATTCGCGGTTCTACGGCTAATTGAACGTGGCCTGCATTGTTGGGATGAACGGAGGCGGGCAATTCTGCTATACTGACACGGACTATGTTACGACCAGCGTGGGAGAGGGGGATGACCGATGGCCGAATTCGTGAAGCCGGCGTACCTGGCGTTTCTTCTTGTCATCGTCGTTCCGGGGGTGGCCGGCGGTATCTTGGCCGCCAACCGGGCGAGGAACTTCGTGGGGTGGAGCATCCTCTGCGCCGTCTTCCCCATTTTCCTCCTGGTTATCTACTTCCACAAACCGCTGCGCGAGGTGGAGGGTAAATTCTGGAAGTGCCGCTCCTGCGGCGAGTTTCTCAAGTGGCGCGAAGAAGCGTGCCGCTACTGCGGCGCTCCCCGCGCCTGATCCATTATCATATACTAAGGAATAATGCAGATGAGCCAGAACGGCAGAAGAGATGATGACAAGCAGCGTGCCCGGACCGAAGGGATGTCCGGGGAACGGAGAATGAGGGTGCTTCTGGCGGAGGACGATCCCACCTCCCGCAAGGTCATGGGAATCATGCTGGAACGGCGCAATTTCGATGTCGAGGCCGCCTCTGACGGCTGCGAGGCGGTGGAGAAGTGGAATGCCGGCGGGTTCGACGTGGTGCTGATGGATGTGCAGATGCCGCGTCTCGACGGATTCAGAGCCACCGGCCTCATCCGCGAACTGGAAAAGGAGCGCGGGGGGCATACCCCCATCATAGCCATGACGGCCCATGCCATGAGGGGTGACGAGGAGTTGTGCCTCGCCGCCGGCATGGACAGCTACGTGTCCAAGCCCATCGACTTTGCCCGGCTCATGGAGCGCATCGGTCAGGTCTTGGTGGCAGAGGGCAAATGATCGAAACCCAGGAACTGGTGGACCGCCTTCCGCCCATGTCCTGCCCGCTATTCCCCATCATGTCTGGTTCCCTTTCCTCCGCTGCAGCCGTGCCAGCATCTTCCGGGCGCTGTCCGCCACCTCCGACGAGGGGTTCACTTCCAGGGACCGCTGCAGATGGCGCATTGCGGCATTCCGGTCGTTGGTCCTAAAGGCGATGACACCGGCGTGGTAAAGGATCTTCGCATCCAGGACGCCGACGGCCAGGGCCGTCTCAATTTGTCGGTGTGCCTCGGTTTGGTCGCCAGTGGCGGAGAGGGCCCAGGCGTAGGCATCGAGGGTGTGAACATCGCGGCGTCGGGCGATTTCGGCCCGGCCGATACGCAGCGCCTCGGCTGGCCTGCGGGCGTGGTCCGTGTAGTAGAAGATCAGCTCGCGGTTGGCGTTGTCGGCCCCATTCATCTCTTGCCGGGCCTTTTGCTCGAACTCCGCGAAGGCCGCCTTTGACTCCTTCAAGCTGCCGGCCAGCCCCAGCGCCTCAGCCAAATCGAAAAGGTTCTCCGGATGGGGAGCTGCCCGGTAACGCTGCCGCAGGAGTTCCACCGCCTCGGGGAAACGCTGCTGGGCTGAGCGCACCTTTGCCAGGTTGGCGAGGGCGTAGTGGTAGCCAGGGAAGAGGGCAAGGGCCCCGTCGAGGAGCTTTTCCGCCTCGTCCGTCTTCCCCGCTGAAAGCCTGAGGTGGGCCAGGTGGGTGAGGAGCCATGCCCGATCCTCTGTCTCGGTGGGCTGAGTCCGCCGGTAGGCGGTGTCCAGCAGTTCCACTGCCCCATCGATGTCGCCGAAGATCTCCCGCAGGTAGGCGGCTCGGGTGAGGCCGGGGATGTTTCCCGGCCGCAGGTCGAGCATCCACTGGGCCGCTTCTTCGGCCTCCTGGTAGTTGCCGAGCTCCGCGTTGGCGTCCACCAGGAAGCCGTAGACCATGAGATCGTCGGGTGCATAACGGTTGAGTTTCCGTGCCTCCTCAAGGGCCTGGGCGAACTCGTGCCTTCCGAGAAGGAGCCAGACCCCGGCCTTCCGTCCCTCGAAGTTGTTGGGTGCAATCCGGAACGATTCTTTGAGCGCCTCTCCGGCCCGGTCGTAGAAGGCCGTGTCCGAAGTCTCCCGGGCGCGACGGGCGAGGGAAATGGCCAGTTCGTTGTATGCCTGATGGTCCTTCGGGTTCGCCTCGATGGCCTTGCGCACCCAGGCGATCCGCTGCTCGGCCGGGGAGAATGCCGCCTCGCCGGCAATCACCGGCGAGGCCGAAAGAAACAGGAGTGCAGCGAGAACAATCGATCCCTTCATGGTCACCGTTACCCTTACTGTGGGCACGCCGCGCCCGCTCCCCCTGTGCACCCCGGCTCGCCCGGATCGATGTGCCGCCGGTCGCGGCCACTCGGGGCGTATCCCAGGTAGGGGAAGTCGTTGAGGTAGGGGACGTCGTTCACATTCACCCCGTCGCCGAGCCGGTTGTTGGGGAAGATGTTGAATGCTGGATTGAGCACGCCGGCCACGGCCCGCAGTGAGATGTCGGTCACATCATCGAAGACCCGGCGACCGTTGGGGTAGCCTGCCGGATCGCCGCTGAGGAGCCCGAGACGGTTGGCGCTTGCCGGCGGGGTGGCCGGAACGCCGGTGTTGAGCCTTAGCAAGTCCGCGATGGGACCCGGCGGGGTGCCTGATGCGGCGATGGGCGGCGCGTAGGTGACCAGCGGTAACAGATCGAGCCGTGGCGGGGTAGGGATTGCCACCGTGCCGTTTGTCAAGGCGTTGAGGATCCGGGCAAGGGTCGGATCGAGGAAAAACGGGTCGGCAAACTGTTTGTCGTTCTTGGGCTGGTCCATGCTGAACCGGTCTTTGAAGCCGCTCCCGACCAAAAGCTCATTGATCAACGCGTTCCCCATGCGCTGCACTTGGCGGAATGGGCCGACACTGAGTGCGGGCAGCGGTGAGCGGCGCACGGTGACGGACGGACGGGAGGTGGTGGCCCATACGCCGATGGTCGCCGCCTTGGAATCGGCAGGCTCCAGCTTTCCGGTGCGGGTCAGCATCTCGATCGGGACCTCGATGGCGATGGAGTTCACCGCGTATCCGGATACGGTGTCGCTCGTGAAGTTTTCGTTAGCCGCATCCTGAGTCGGGGTGAGAACGCCCCCCAGGCGGAGATTCAGGGTGTCGAAGGTCTCGCCCAGGGCGATCCAGAACGCATCGTCGGTGGTCCCGGCAAAGCTCTTTATGCCGTTTTCCAGGGTGTAGGTCCCCTTCTTGAACAGCTCGGTGTAATCCATGGTCCGGGGGCCGACGTTGGCCGGCACCACGAACAGGGGCTCGCCGCTGCTGTTCATGAGCTGGGTGTGCTTGAACTTTTTGACCATAGTGACCGTGTAACTCTGCCGCAGTCCCAGGCCGTCGTCGTCGAATGAATCGATCCGAGCGGGGACGACCGTGGTCCCCGGGCTAACAGGGGGAGGGGAGTTCGATGGGGCAACAGCGCCCCCCTCTATGCCCGCATAGACCTGGAAGAGGTTCGGCAGGCGCTGCTCGGTGGAGAAGCGGAACTGGAAGGTGACGTCAGCGACCGCGTCGTTGTTATTGTCCACCTTGATCTCGTAGAGGATCTCGGGGTCGAAGGGGAACCAGTTCGGGCCGTTGCCCGGCTCCAGGAGCGGGTCGACGCCCATGATCAGGGTGACTTTTGTCGGTTGCGTGTTGGGAGCCTGGTTCTGGGAGTAGCTCACGAAGGCGTAGACGTCGGTGATGTCGGCCTTGTGGTCCAGCGCCGTGATGGGGGCTTCTCGATGGTTTGCCCCGTGGCAGGGCGCCGCCACCAGGGCGGCAAAAAGTACTCCGAGAAGGGTGAGGTGTTTCATGGGAATCCTCCTTTCTCAGACGGTCCTTCCGTGAACCGTCGTCTGTTCGTGAGCAACGTGACGAGAGCCTTGCGGTTGGAGCGGATGGGGGTGACATACCACTCCAGGAAATGATGATTGCCAATGGTCGGAAACGGTAACAGTATTGTCGGAACTTCTTACAGTGGGGAGAGTGAGGAGCTGGTCCGCGAGCGAGCAAGAGTCGGGGTACCAATCGCGTGGCAACTCGTCACGGCAAGCGGAAACAGGGCTGAAGGGCTGGGCCGGTACGTGTTCGTCTGTTCCTGAGGCGAGCCGTCCATGGCGCACTCCCCGGCAATATGCAAATAATAACAATGTGTTGCATAATATGGGCCATTGCATAATATTTTGTAATCGTGTTGTTTTTTTGTTTGCCTGGTTCGGTTCTGTAAACCAAGCCGACACCCGGGCGCAGCGTACCGTGTTGCTATGCCACAGGAGGGGCGATGTCAGAGGGATGCCCTGTGGTTGGCTCTTCCCCAATCCGCCGTTTGTGTTTCTTCAGGTTGTCTCCCAAAAGCCCTACGATCTCCGTGGCCGCGTTGAGGATGTGCTCGGTGCCGAGGCCGGCCCGGGTCATTTCCCGGTAGAAGGTCTTGGCGGCGACCCGTGCAAGTCTCGACGGGTCCTGGTAGAACTCGGTCACCTTGCCCGCCACAAGGGTCTTGGTTTCCCGCGAGATGGCCATCTGGGCGAAGCGCGAGCGGAGCAGGTTCTGGAGCTGGACCACCTGGATTGATTTGCCCACCAGCAGCGCCACGAAGGAGGCCAGCGCCAGGTCTTCGCCGGTGAAGCAGCGGCTGTCCCGCGGATTGCTCAGGTTGATGACCCCCACCACCTTGGTGCCGATCAGGACCGGCACCGAGATGAAGCACTTGCTTACCCCCTCCGGCGTCCGCGCCAGCGGCAGGTAGGGGGAGCTGGTGATGTCCTCCACGAGGAGCGCCTGTCCCGTGGCCGCCACCCGTCCGGCGATGCCGTCGTTCACCTTCACGGCTTCGCGGAAAGCGTTTTCGGGGAGGTGGCCGGTCTTGGCGAAGACTCGCAGGCGGAAATCCCCTGCCTTGTCCCCTTCCCGGAAGAGCATGATGGAACAGTTCTCCACGTTGACGAGGTTCGCCGCCATGGCGGCAAAGTCGTTGAGGCTCTCGTCAAGGTCTTCCTGCTGTTCGAGAAACGTGGACATTCCCACGAGCTTCACAAAGAAACCGGAATCGGTCTGCATGGGCATTTTCACTCCCTGTCAGGGGTTGAGTCTCCAGGCACTCTCCTGCGGCGACGGCTCTGATGACGGTCAGCCGGTTACCGTCACGTCGACGCTCCCTTCCCAGTATCCGTGGAGGTTGCACCGCTCGTGGGCCACGAGGGTGATCTTCCCGGCGGGGGCTGCCTCCTTCGGGATCACGACGGTGAAGGTCACCTTCGGATTCAGGAAGCCGCGGGGCTGCATCTCGACCCGGCCGGCCGGCTCGTTCCCCACGTTCAGCTCGATGAACTCGATCCAGTGGGTCATGCCCATGGGGTGGACCACCTCGCCCACCGTCACCTCCACGGTGAACGGCTCACCTGACTTCACCTTGGCCGGCGCTTTGATGACCGGCACGTGCTTCTGCTCCAGGGGGCTCAGCTTTGCCGGGTCCTTCGCCCGGTTGATGGTGGCGAAGAGGCTCTGGTCGGCCTTGACGGGAAAGTACTTCTCGGCGGCTGCCGCCGCTTCGCGGGTGATCCCCGCGGCCATGGCCCCGAGGGTCGCCGTCTTCAGAAAGGTTCTTCTGTCCATGATTCCTCCCGTGGTATGTGTGCAGTTGTTGTCTTGAAAGTGTAAATCCCGGCCTGCGAAAGTCAATGCTGCATCGGGCTGCCATTCGGACCGGCGTTACCCGTGTCAACCCTATCGGCACCCGTGCGTTAATTGAGCAGAGAAGATGTGAAGCAAGGAGGAGCGGCTGGATTCTCCACAGACACTAAATCGATTTCTGGCGGACGTTGAGCGGCGGGCCTTCCGCATGGCGCGGCTTGCCACTTACGATGATGACGAGGCCCTCGACCTGGTGCAGGACGCCATGCTCGCCTTCGTGAGCCGCTACACCCACAAGCCCGAGGGGGAGTGGGCGCCGCTGTTCCACCGGACCCTCCAGAACCGCATCGTCGACTGGCACCGCCGCACGAGCGTCAGAAACCGGCTCCGGGCATGGTTTGGCGGTCGAGGGGATGACGGGGACGACGGCGATCCGCTGGAAAACGTGGCCGACACCTCTTCCCCCGACCCCGCGACGAGCCTTCTGCGCCGGAACCTGGGCGAGGCCATCGAGGGGGCGGTGCGCCGGCTTCCCCTCCGCCAGCGCCAGGCGTTTCTCCTGCGGGCCTGGGAAGGGCTCGACACGGCCCAGACGGCCTTTGCCATGGGATGTTCGGAGGGGAGCGTGAAGACCCATTATTCGCGCGCGGTTCACACGCTGCGCGACCTTCTTGAGGAGTACGGACCATGAGGCCTGAGGATCGGGACGAGCGGATGATAGAAGTCGTCAAAGGGCATCTGGACGCGGGCATCGACGCCCTGGACGACCGGACGGCTACGCGGCTTCGCGACATACGGCTCCATGCCGTTGAGACGGCCGAGGGGAAGAGGGGACGGTTCGGTTTCCCCCGCTGGATCGCGGTGGGTGGTTTGGCCACGGCTGCCGTAGCGGTCTTGGTCGTGGGCCTCTGGATGACCGAGCACCCGAGGGAAAGCACTGTGGCAACAGCCGATGACATCGAAATTGTCGCGTCACAGGAGCAGATGCAGCTCTATGAAGATCTTGAATTTTACCGCTGGCTGGCGACCCAGGAAAACGGCGGCTAGCGGGCCAGGGAAGAGGAGCGGGCGATGAGAAAACGGATTGCGTCGGTGACGGTCGCGTGGCTGCTGTTGGCCGCTTCCCTGGCCTGGGGGGAGCCCCCGGCCACGCCCTGGGAGCGGCTTACCCCGGAGGAGCGGCAGACCCTGAAACCCTTCGAGGGACGCTGGGAGTCCCTTCCTCCCGAGCGGCAGGAGCGGCTTCGCCGGGGAGCCGAGCGATGGCGGACCATGACGCCGGAGCAGCGCAAAGATGCCCGCGAGCGGTCCCGGCGGTGGCAGGAACTCCCGCCGGAGCAGCGGGAGCGGATCAGGAACCGGGCCGAGGAGTTCGGCAAGCTCCCCCCTGCCGAGCAGGAGAGGATTCGGCAGAAGTACCGCTGGTTCAAGGAACTCCCCCCCGAGGAACGGCGGGTGCTGCGTGAAAAGTGGCGCGGTCTGGACCGGGAGGAGCGGAACAAACTCCGGGAACGCTACCGGACCATGACGCCGGAGGAAAAGCGGGATTATCTGAATAAACCATAGAATTCATCACGGAACCCCGGCGCAGTGCTGCCGGGGTTTTTTTGAGAGTGCTTACTCGGGGAACACTATCCGTTTGCCGGCAAGGAAGTCGTCAGCGAGACGCGGATCGCAAAAACATCGCGTTACCGAACGGGCCAGTTCCCGGCCGGTGACGTCGAGCCCGGCCTTCTCCAGTGCCGCCGAGAGTCCGCGGAAGGTTTCCTCCATCAGAAATTTCTGGAAGATATTAACGACAATCGTCTCCTCCTCGTCGGAGCCTTGGGATGCGAGGGCGCGGCGGCACTGTTCGGGGTCGGTGGAGGAGAGGGCCCGGCAGGTGAGGGGTCGCACCGGGTGGATGGCGCACCACCCGCGCCCGTCGAGAAAGGGGCAGACCACGCCGGCCCTGATCCGTTCTTCTTCGTCCATCCAGCGCACCCGTGCCGCTGCTTCGGCGGTGCGGATTTTCACCAGTTCCAGTTCCGCGCTGCCGCACACCTCTTCAAGGTGGGCCGCGATGGCGATGGCCTCGGGGAGGAGCACCGTCACGTTCACGGTGCAGCAGGCGGCGCAGCCGGGTCCGCAGGCGATGAGTCCCTGTTCCTCCACTGACAGGCGGGCGGCCAATACCTCTTCCGCGTGTCCGGCCACCCGGGCCATGACGGTCCGGACTCCCTCTTTCCCACTCCCTTTGACCAGCCCTTGCGCCGCCAGGTCGGCAATTTCAACGTCATACGCCGCAAAATCGAACGGAATAACGGATTCGCTCGCTCCCATGGTATTCCCTCCTGTAACGGCAAGTGTAGGTCAAACTCGGTCGACGTCAATGGGGATGGAATTCCATGCCTGTCAAACGGGCGCCACTGCCCAGCGATGCGGCATCCCTGCTGCTGCGGGTAACATTGCTGAAGACGGGGCGTCCTCCTTTCGTGCCGGCCGGGGCAGTTTCGGAGGGAGGCGCACCGGATTCCACTTCCCTTGGCATGTGTCGTGTAGAACCGACTGCAGGCCCGGCAGAGAGGGCCACGCCAACTGTACGGAGGGATGATGCCATGGCAACAAACGATCTGATATCGGTTCTCGATGCGGCCAGAGAGGTGGGGAGCACCCACCTGCGGCTGCTGATGCTCATCAAGCAGGGAAAGCTCCCGGGAGAGATGCGCGACGGCCAATGGTTCGTCAGCAGGGACTCCCTGGCGGATTTCGCAGCCGTAGAGGGGGAGGCCCGTACGGCTCCACCCTGCGCCGCGTCGTGCAAGGCATCGTCCTGCGGCTGCCGGTAGTCCCCGTGACGTGCCGGTAGCGGGGAAGGGAAATCTGTGCCGTTGTGGGCCCCGCTCTGCTATACTTGCCGTCATGAATCGGCATCCCTTTTCAGGTCGCAAAGTCGCCCGCATCGCCCCGGGGGAGTCCCTGGTGTCGCGGGGCGACCTCGTCATAACCACTCTCCTGGGCTCCTGTGTGGCCGCCTGCCTCTTTGATGCCGAGCGGGGGGTCGCCGGCATGAACCATTTCATGCTGAGCAACCGCCGCTACGCCCATGATATGCCCTACAGCATCACCGAGGCGGGGCGTTACGGCATCCACTCCATGGAACTCCTCATCAACGCCTTGATGCGTCATGGCGCCCGGCGCGAGCAGATCCGCGCCAAGGTCTTCGGTGGGGCCTCTATCCTCACCAGTCGCGACGAGGTGGGAAACTTCTCCTGCGTAGGAAGCGTAAACTGCGACTTCATTCGCAATTTCCTCAAGAACGAAGGGGTACCCCTTCTGGCGGAGGATCTGGGAGGAGGTCTCGGCCGGGTCATCTACTTCGACACCCGGGATCACTCGGTCTACGTGCGGAAGATAAGGAAACGGCGCAGTGAAGTCATCGCCCGGCGGGACCAGGGGCACTGGCAGGAAACCGTCCGAACCCACGACGAGGAGACAGGGTCCGTGGATCTCTGGCTGCCGGAGTAACCAGCCGGACTTGTGATGATTTTTGTGTAAGGTTTTTCCGTCTATTCCGTCGGCAAAGCTTACAGAAATGAGTTTTTTGTTGCGGCAGATCGTTGCTATTCCCAGTAATTTTAGATTGTTATGCGCTGGCATGATGTGTGCTGCAAGCTCTTCTGAAAGAGCACTTGTAATGTGAGGAGGAACCATGTCTCTCAAATCATCTATGAATCGTGTAATGATGACCCTGCTGGCTGGGTTTCTGTTGTGGGCTGCGCCCGGGCAAGCTGCTCCCATTTCGACCGGAGAGTTGATCCTGAATGGGGGATTCCAGACTAGTGGCGGCGCCGTGTCGCTTGCATCGTGGACCCAGGGCGGGACCGTCAACGGCCGGTTGAGTACCAACACCATCAATACTTCCGGTGGAAATGCCGGGTTCAATAGCTTCTTCACTAGTGCCTTCGGGGTTCTTGGGGATAGTGCAGGAGTTATCGGCGGTGCCCCCGACAACGGTGGCATCCACAGCATCAGCCAATCCATTATCCTCCCCGCGTTGTGGGGTGGGTTTGCGATTGAGAGCTATGACCTGACAGTCAACTTCCGGACCGCCTTTGACGGCCGTGACGATAACACGACTTCGACCGTCGGCCCGCGTCCTGACTCGTTTTCTGCCAATTTGGGCGGGATTTCGCTCTTTACCCAAAGTTCCCTCAACTTTCCCAGTGGTGCTCCTTCAACAGGGAGTCCCAACAACCAACTGGTCAACGACTCTCTCACGGCTTTCCTGTTTGGCATGACGCCGGGATCTTACCTCCTGACTTTTACCCTCTTCGAAGACAACGGCACAGGTGTAAGAACCACCAACACTGCCGCAGGCATCGACAACGTTTCCATCACGGGCTTCGCAAACCCCACGCCCGTGCCGGAACCCGGAACCCTGTTGCTTCTGGGGGGCGGACTGGCCGCTCTGGCTCTCTTTGGTCGGCGTGCCGGCAGAAAGTAGTCCCCTCCGCACCAGTTGAAGAGAAAGCCCGACCGGACCCCTCCGGCCGGGCTTTCGTGCGTCTGGCGCCCTGAAATTTACTCGTTGCCCTTTGACAGGGCTCACCCCCGTTTTTTCCTTCCCCCTCTTGCGGGTTTTGTGGTACCCATGGGCCAATCACCATGATCAAACGACAGACGACCATCAACAGAATATTCAAACTGAGCGGCATCGGTCTCCATACAGGCCGGACCGTGTCCCTTGAGTTTCTCCCCCGACGGGAGTTCGGGATCGCCTTTGTCTTCGGGGGCCGCCTCATTCCGGCCCGCTACGACATGGTGGCGGATACCCGGCTTTCCACCCAGATTGCTGCCGAGGGGGCGTCGGTGGCTACCATCGAGCACCTGATGGCGGCATTCTACTACTCGGGGATCACCAACTGTCTCGTCTACATCGACGGTCCCGAGGTTCCGATCATGGACGGCTCGGCCTGGGAGTTCTACCACGAGATGTGGCGGGCAGGCGTCTACGAGTTTCCGGAGGCGGGGGTTTATCTCAAGGTGCTCCGTCCGGTGGAGGTAACGCATAATGACGCCTGGGTGCGGGTGAAGCCCCTGAACACCCTTGACATAACCATGGCCATCGAGTTTCGGCCACCGGTGGGGAAGCAGCGCAAGCGGGTCATGGACGTGGAGAACGCCGTTTCCATCATCAACTCGCGAACCTTCGTTCTCCACGAAGAGATCGAGGCGATCCGCAAGGCGGGCCTGGCCAAGGGGGGCACCCTGGACAACGCCGTGGTGATCGGCGGGGAGAGCATCATCAACCCCCATGGTCTGCGGTACAAGCAGGAGCTCGTGAATCACAAGATCCTGGACCTCATCGGCGACCTCTACACCTGTGGCTACCGGATGCTCGGCAAGGTGGAGGCGTACAAGACTGGCCACCACCTGAACAACCTGCTGCTGCGGGAGATCTTCTCCGATCCCGAAAACTACGCCATCTACTGAGGGGGACAGGCATGTCTCATTTGCGGTAGCCGGTGGATGGTATGGGGCGTTGACAGCATGGGCCGAATTCGGGAATTTCTTTGTAATGTTCGCAGAGTCAGGTAGTTAGTTCTTGCGGAGTGGTGTGGCACGCTAACTGCTTTTACCAGAATCAAGAAGCATTTATTTTGTTTTGTCTAGAAGGAGCACATCAATGAAAAACGTTCTGTCCAGCATTACCGCAGCCCTTGTCGCCGTTGCTTTCGCCGGTGCCGTTTTCGCTGCCGAGCCCGCTACTCAAGCCGCTCCCGCACTGCCTGCCGGTCATCCGCCGGTGAAGGTCGAGGAGAAGAAGCCCGTTGCCAAGAAGGTCAAGAAAACCAAGAAGGCAAAGAAGGCCGTGAAGAAGGAAGAAGCCACGCCCGCCGCAACTCCGGCTGTTCCGGCAGCTCCTGCTGCGAAGTAATCAGTCCCCTTTGGACACAAAAAAAGCCGCATCTTCGGATGCGGCTTTTTTTGTGTCCGTATTATGGTTTTAGGTAACATCAGAACGCTGGATGGTCCGGAGGTAAGCCGAGAAGGGCGAGCGCTTCGTTGACCATATCCTGGTGCGACACCCATTCCCGCGCCGCATCGAACCGGGTCCAGGTGGAGGTGCATGCGAAGCCGGCGGCCGGTTCCAGGGTCTGGCAGGCCCTGGGTCGTTCTGCGAAGGGGAGGGTGCAGCCGTCGTTTCCCAGAAGGACGCATTCCCCTGCGCCGGGGATGGCGAAGATGCTCCCCGCCGCCTTTTCGGCTCCCGTGGCTGGCCGGGGATAGAGGATGATCCGGTCGGGGTCGCCCTGTTCCCCCCTTTCCGGGGAATAGGGAATGCCGTAATGGCGGTCCAGGACCCATAGGCCCGAGGCCAGGAGGAGCGCCAGGGCCTCGGCGGGATTGGCCTCGGCAAGAAACCGCTCCGGTGACTCGATCCCCGGCCTGGTCCGGCAGCATTCGCCGCCGCAGGCGCGGCAGAGGGGGTAATCTTCATTGTTGGAGACGGAGATTTCATGCGACATGGGCTGTGGTTCTCTTTTTCCGCAAGGGGAGTCACCGCAGGATAGTTGAAATACTTCCTTTGAATCAAGATGAATTCGGCAGTCCACGGTGTCGCCAACAACCGTAATCAATTTCGAGCTCAAGATTTCCTGGTTTCTGACGATACATGGAACTGAAGATGTTCTTATGGCCATTTGGGTCATCAATACCAGGAAAGCAGGAGGGAAAAAATGAAGAAGTCACTGGTTGCGCTTGTGGGAACTGTTGTTGTGTGCCTTGCCCTGATTGTATCCGTTTCCGTTGCGCGGGCAAACGACAAAGAAGAAGCCGTGAAAATGGTTAAGGAGGCGGCGGCCTTTTACAATGCCAACGGCCTGGAAAAGGCCCTTGACGCGCTCAATGATCCCAAGGGGCCGTTTGTGAAGGGCCCGCTCTACGTGTTTGCCTTCGATGGGGGCGGCATTCTCCTTGCCAACGCGACAGCGCCCGACAAGGTAGGCCAGAATTTGCTGGACGTGCCCGATTCGAAAGGGAAGAAGTTCCGCAAGGAAATCGTCGAGCTGGTGAAAAAAGAGAAGTCGGGCTGGGTTGATTATACAATCATTAACCCCAAGACCAAGGCGGAAGAGCAGAAGACCTCCTATGTTGAGAGTGCAGGCGAGTTGATTCTCGGTTGCGGGATCTACAAGAAATAGGGGGCAATAATGAAAGCCAGGTCCTGGCTCTACACGAGCGCGGCCGTCATGTTGGGCGGCCTTGCCGTGATGGCGTTCGTCAGTGTTTACTCGATCTACGATATCCGCGGCATCATCGCCCAACTGACCGACCGCTCCACGCCCCTTCAGATCAAGACCACTGAGCTGCAACGTTCCATAGAGTCTCTTACCGGAGTGCTGCTCCGCCTTGGCGTTGCCACCGACAAGCGGGAAGTGGCGGAGTTGGCCGCTGCGGCCGACGATCGTCTAAAGGGCCTCAAGGAAGCCCTGGAGGGCATCAAGTCGCTTGATGCCCTCCAGGCAGGCTCCATAGACATTACGGTCATCGACAAGATCTATGAGGATGTGAAGAACGCCACCCAATCGCGCGTTGCCAGCCTTGGAAACTTTCAGGAGGAGTCGCGGAAAGTCCAGGCGGACATCCAGAATGTGGAGAGGGTTCTGGGAGGGGTGCGACGCGACATGCAGAACCTGACGGCGACAAGCTCCAAGATGGTCGCCAACTCGTTCACGTCGTCCACCCAGATGGTTGCCGCCGCCCAGCAGGTCAAAGATCTGGTCATCAAGCTGAAGGATTTGCAGGTGGTGCTGAAGGACCTTGAAGTGGCTAAGAGCACCCCCGAGATCCTGGCCAACAAATCGAAGATGAAGAGCACGGTGGCGGCGATTCAGGAGATCAACGTCAACGATGAATCGGTGGCTGCGGTCAAAAAGGCCGTCAACGACATCTACCAGCAGTTCACCCGTCCCGAAACCGGACTGCTCGCCCTGAAGCAGGCGGCATTGGCGGGAAAGGATACCGGCGGCAAATTCGCGGAAGAGAAGCGCCAGATCAGCAACGATCTGATGGAGCTTTCCATCAGCCTCAATACCGCGACGGCCCGCATCGAGAAGCGGGTCGAGCAGAACCGCAAGGATGTGGAAGGGGTGCTGGCTTCAAACCAGCGTATATCAGGCATCGATACGGCGGTAAATGGCATCAGTCTCGCCGCCGGGACCCTTGATGCCAAAGTTCGTTCGCTCATGCTGAGCGAGACGGCAAAGGAGGCCGAGGCTGCCGCTGCCGAGATCAGGTCGCTATTCAACCAGATTACCGGCAATGTGGCCGTCGCTCGCAAAGAACTGGCCCGGATCAAGCAGAACGCCGCGCTGAGGAACATCGACGCGGCCGCCGCGTCCATTCGGGGCGCGGGGTCATCCGTGGACAGGATCATTGCTGCCCAGCTCAAGATCATCGAGAGCAACGACAAGGCGAAGAAGGCCCTTGCCATGGTAAAAGACGCGGCGAACCGCGAACTGAAAACCGGCGAGGAACTGGTTCGGAGCACCGCCGCCGGACAGCAGCAGATGGTCGAAAAGACCAATGCCGCTGCCCACAAAATGACGGCAACCATCATCACCCTGTCTGTCATCATTGCCGTACTGTCGGCAATCCCCCTCTGGTACACCATCATCCGCATAACCAGATCCCTTTCCGGGGTGACAGCCATGGTCCGCGACATCGCCGAAGGCGAGGGGGATCTGACCAAGCGTCTCGACGAGAGCGGAAAGGACGAATTCGCCGAACTGGCCCACTGGTTCAACCAGTTTGTCGGCAAATTGCACACGACCGTCGTCACCATCTCATCAAGGGCGTTGGATGTATCGGCGGCCGCAGACGGACTGACAGGGCTATCGTCGAAAATGGTCTCAACCTCCGGCCAGCTGGCTCAGGAGGCCGATGGCATCGCCACGTCCAGCGAGCAAATGTCCGCCACTTCCGACGATATCGCCAACAACTGCCAGGTCGCGGCGGAAAATGCCGTCGGAGCCGCGCACCTCACATCCTCCGGCCGCAGCGTCATGGACAGCACCGTCTCCACCATGCGCAAGCTCGCCAACGAGGTCGGCGAGGCCTCTAACATCGTCAACAAGCTTGGCGCATCGACCGACCAGATTGCAGCCATCATAACCTCAATCGAGGACATCGCCGATCAGACCAACCTGCTGGCCCTCAACGCGGCAATAGAGGCTGCGCGGGCAGGCGACCAGGGGCGCGGATTTGCCGTTGTCGCCGATGAAGTGCGGGTGCTGGCGGAGCGCTGCTCCGAATCGGCCCATGAAATCAAGGATATCATCCGGTCTGTGCTGAATGAAACGGGTTCGGCCGTGCAGGCAATGCAGCGAAGCGTGGTTGAGGTCAAGTCCGGCGTGGGGGTAGCAGAAGGGGCGATGCAGGCCATGGACACGATCATCGCGAGGATCGACGCTGTTTCATCCCAGGTCAGCCAGATCGCGACCGCTTCGGAAGAACAGAGCGCAACCACCAACCACATCACTAAATCAATCGCCAGCATCAGTCATCTTGCGTCGGAGGATTCCGACAGTTCCCGGAATGTGGCCGAAGCTGCCGGACGGCTTGATGCTTTGTCAGAGGAGCTTTCCCTCCTCATGGGGCGGTTCAGGACCTGACCTGATGGTATGATAATGGATGTGAAAGGGGCGTCGCCATTCGTGCGACGCCCCTTTTGTGTGGTACGAGCCTTGTTGGGTTTCAGCTACAGACATGTATGGATAGCGGTGTACCCCGTCGGTCCCACCTTCGCTGAAAATTTTTCTGCTCTCATTCGTTTTCTTTGTTCAGGTCCCAGGCATGGTCGTTCTGGCTGTGGTTGACCGCCCGGTCGCTGGCCAGCAGCTGTTCCTGCAGCCGTATCTGCTCCTTGGCATTGGAGATATAGCTGGATTCGTCATGGCGGTGGGGAGCAAGCTTGTGCATCGCCGCCTCGTCATACTTCAGGAAGTCCTGGCTGGCCCGTGTCGCGCTGAACCGCCGGTACCCCAGGCTCGACAGGACATCCACCCCCGCCCGAACGGACGTGTCGAGAAAATCCCGATAGATATGGTGTACCCCGAGATCCAGGAGTTCGTGGGCATCGAGGTTGGTGCCGGCGCGGGCCATGATCCGCAGGTGGGGGAAGTGCTTGTTCACCGTTTCCACCAGCTTGCTGACGGTCGCGGGGTTGTCTATGGCAATGAACAGGATGCGGGCGCTGCCGGCCCCAGCCGAGTGGAGGATATCCAGCCGGGTTGCATCCCCGTAAAAGACCTTGAAGCCCATCCTGCGCAGCAGGTCCACCTGATCGGAGTCATTGTCCAGGATGGTGGCCTCGACGCCGTTTGCGCGGAGAAACCGCCCCAGGGTGCTGCCGAAGGAGCTGAACCCGGCGATGATGACCGGGTGCTCCGTGTCGATGAGGTCGGACTCCTTTTCCTCCCGCTCCAGGGTGCCGAACCGTGGCAGGACCATCCGTTCGTTCAAGAGGAGCAGCAGCGGGGTCATGGTCATGCTGATGGCGGTGACCGCCATGAGCGTGTCGGTCCAGTCGTTCCCGATGATCCCCAGGCGGTTGATGAAGGCGAACAGGACAAAGGCGAACTCCCCCACCTGGGAGAGGCCGATGGCGAAAATGGTGTTCTGGTCGAAGGAGAGCCGGAACAGCCTTCCCGCGGCGATCAGAACTGCGGCCTTGATCATGATCACGGCCATGACCAGGGAGAAGATGGTCCCCGGGCTGTCGGCCAGGAGCCTGAAATTGATCGACGCCCCCACCGCAATGAAGAAGAGGCCCAGGAGCAGCCCCTTGAAGGGCTCGATATCGCTTTCCAGCTCATGGCGGAACTCGCTGTTGGCCAGGAGTACTCCGGCCAGGAAGGCCCCCAGGGCCGGACTGAGGCCCACCAGCTTCATGAGGAACGCGATGGCAACGATGATCAGCAGCGCCGCGGCAACGGAGAGCTCGCGAACGCTCGCCTTGGTGATGATGCGGAGAAACGGAACCACCACATAGCGCCCCATGACAAAGACCGCCACCACAGCAAAGAGGACCGACCCGGCCTTCATCCAGACGGGCAGGCCGTCCAGCAGCGCCGGGGCATCGCCGTGGGCCGCTCCCGCGCCGGCCTGGATGGCGAGAAACGGCAGCAGGGCCAGGATCGGGATGACGGCGATGTCCTGAAACAGCAGCACGGCAAAAGAGCTGGCCCCGGCGTGGGAACTTCCCAGCCCCTTTTCCTTGAGGGACTGGAGCACGATGGCCGTTGACGACATGGACAGGGCCAGCCCCGCGGCAACGGCCCCCCGCCAGCCGAGGCCCAGCAGCAGGAGGCCGGCCGTCAGGGCGAGGGTCGTCAGGGCCAGCTGTAGCGACCCAAGCCCCAGGATGCTGGAGCGCATCCTCCAGAAATGGGCCGGCTCCAGTTCGAGCCCGATCAGGAAGAGCATCATCACCACGCCGAATTCGGCGAAGTGCATGATGTCCTCCCCCTCGTGCCCCACAAAGCCCAGGCAGAAGGGGCCGATCAGAATGCCGGCCAGCAGGTAGCCCAGCACGGAGCCCATCCCCAGGCGCTTGGCGACCGGCACGCAGAACAGGGCCGCTGCAAGGTAGACGGCGGCTTGGCCGAGCATGGTGTCGGTCATGGCTTCACCCGCCTGTTCACGTCCGCAATCCAGTCATTGAGAAATTCGTACCCCGTGATCGTCTCCAGGGGCGGGGACTGCGCCAGTTCCTGCAAAACCTGCCGGTACTGGTCGGCATGGTCCGCCAGCATGGCATCCGTCAGGCGGTAGGTCCCCTGCACCACGAAGGGGGGAAGCCAAGTCATCCGGCAGAGGTGGGCCGTCTGCTCCAGCGGAAGGAGGAGTTCAGCGATGGTATGGCGGTTGAAGCCGCCGGGGGAGTAGCTCTCCCGGGTGCCGCCGGTGGTGATGGTGTTGAAAATAAGCTTGTTTTCGAGGTTGTTCCCCTTTTCGCCGTGGGCCCAGCCATGTTCCAGCACCAGGTCCATCCACTGCTTGATCATGGCCGGCGCGCCATAGAGGTAGAAGGGGTAGTGCCAGACGATGATTTGATGTGCCAGCAGCAGTTCCCTTTCACGGGCAACGTCGACATTGAAATCGGGATACTGCTCGTAGAGATCGTGGATGGTGATGCCTTCCAGGTCGTGAAGGCCGGTCAGCAGGGCCCGGTTGGCCCGTGACTTTTCGTAGCGGGGATGGGCGAAGAGAATCAGCGCGTTTTTCATGGTGCAAGGTATAGGCAAATGCCTATGGGATGTCAAGGCATGGGATGGCGGCGCCCCTTTTCATTTCAAGCAGCCCGTCCCATCTCCTCCCGAATTACCTTGCGAAGCTAAACGTTTATGCCGATGTGACGACCATCAGCCAGTTCAACATCCAGTGACAGTTTGCCGCCAAGTGCCTCAATGTAACGCTTGAGAGAAGAAATTTTAACCTCATGGCCACGCTTTTCCAGATTGGCTACGGAGGGTTGTGATATTCCAAGCGCTACCGCTAGATCATGCTGCGACATCTCAACCGTTTGACGTAACTGGGCAAGGCGGAGTTCAAAAACTTCCTGATCCGCCTTGTCCCGCGCTGCTGCGACTACAGTTGGGTCTACTTTTTTTATTAACTCCGAAAGTTGCTTTGCCATAACTCACTCCAGTTCTTGCAGATAGTTCAGAAATTCACGCTCTGCGATTGGGACCATGGTTTCGTAGAATTGCTTGTTTCCGGTTTTGTCTCCGCCACACAGCATCACCGCCTGGCGGAGAGGATCAAAGGCGAAAAATACCCGGTATGGTTTACCTTTGTGTTGCACGCGGAGTTCTTTCAGGTTCTTTACCTTGCCAGTGCCTTTGAGACTATCAACGTGTGGCCTGCCCAACGTCGGGCCGAATTGCTCAAGAACAAATATGGCGGCCAATACATCTTGTTGTTCCGAGGCATCCAGGCTCAGAAACCAATCATCGAAGTATTCAACGGTTACAATTTTCCACACCATATTTCATTCATTCCTTCATCTTAAAATATCCTGCAGGCTATATAATGTCAAGGCTATATTTGCGGAGAAAATTCAGTATTTACCGGTGGTTATATAGATGACGGCGGCGGGATAACGCAAGGCTGACCGGCCAGTTCGCGGGCCGGTCCAGCCGTGAGTTGGGAAACAATTCCGATATTCCTTACTTTTTCTTGTTATTCAAGTTAATCACTATTTTGTTCAGAGTTTTTATAATCATATGTTTTATGGCAACATCTTTTTCCTTAGAAAGAATTTTGATCAAACCATCTCGTGCTATTTCATGAGAAAAGTGAGCTAATTGTTGTAAGGCTGTTATTCGTGTTTGTAGGTCATTTGCTTTTTCTGAAGATTTAAGAGCATTGGTTATATACTGCATATCAAGTTTATCTTCAGCCTCAGCATTGAATATTGTCTCAAACTCTTTTTTAATTATGACAGATACTATTTTCTTCCTGATAGCTTTAAGCTTGTCGTCTAACAGCTTTTTTAGAAAAAGTAGCCATAGGCCAATACAAATAGCAATAGGTACGAGTACGTATATTATAGTTAAACGAATAAATTCAACTAAAGTAATGTGAAATAGTTCGTAGACCAATTTATTCATTGAATACTCCATTGCATAAATTGTCATATGACTACAGTTGATTATAACCTAATACAGAGTAAACTTCTTCTTTGAGATGGCTTGGCAAATATGCGCCTTTTCTTAATATTTTAGATACATTTAGTTTTAAAATAGATGACAATATTTCATCATCGTCGACTACAGTCAAAACTATTACTGGTGTAGTCAAATTCAACTCTTCTCTTATGTTACGCAGAACATCACAGCCGACATACTCGGCAAAAGGTTCAGACACTCCTTGTGGAATAATTATGTCTAAAATTATTAAATCTATCTTTTGATTACTTGTAAGTATGGTAAGTGCTTCTATTTTGTCTTTTGCTACTATTATTGTATTACCGTCTTTCTTTAATGGCCTTACCAATCCGCCAATCTTATCAGATTCGTCTTCTATCCACAAAATATTAAACATAGCTATTCCTCCTTTAGTATTTGTAGACTTTGTTAAATTGGAAGGTAAATCTTTACCGTTGTCTTGTATGGACCACCTTTAGGCTCACTGAATATTTCAATTTTCCCATTATGCCTATCTATAATTTTTTTGACTTCTGGGAGCCCCATACCTGATCCTGTACGACTCCTATCTGCTGACAACTCACCACGATAACCATCTTCAAAAATCTTACCTGAAGCTATTTCATGTGGCAGAATTCCAAGTCCGTAGTTGCTAATTGTGATGCAATAAAAATTCTCAACATATTCACCAACAATACCTATATATCGTTCTGTATTAGGTCCGCTAGAGTATGAGTACTTTACAGCATTATGAATTATGTTAGTAATAGCTCTTTGCAAATAGTCGAATGACATATCCAATATTGGCATTTTCTTATGATCTTTTAAAATAGGAGATTTTATAACAACACCCTTTTTATTAGCTTCTTTTTGATATAAATCTATTGGTACCATTAAACATTTATACAAACTATGTTTAGTAAAATGATATTTTTGTTCTTTAGTTTCAATTAGTGATCCACGCATATTCTCAGCAATTACTGCCAACTTTCGCATTTCTTGTAGCACATCATTTGCCATTTCTTTAAGTTCAGTCTCTGACACTTCATTATAGAGATTTTCAGCATCTGCCACTATTGACTGTATTGGCAGCAAAAACTCATGTGCTAGATTTTGAATTTTTGACCTCCTCAAACTTTCATGCTCAGTTGATTTTTGCAACAAAGTAAAAATATGGCCCTGAACGCGGGTAAGATTATATAATAGTTTTTCATTGAATTCTTTTTTATCCACAGCATGTGTTCTCTCAAAAAGCATCATTGTCATACGTGCTTTTTCTGGATCAATTGTGTCCAAATATTTACTTAATGTCCTTCTTGACAAGCTGTCGTGCGTCGGATCCTTTGACCTCCTTTGGCCACTTATAAGGGTTCCTATCAACTGGCCATTAATTTTTATAGGCAGTGCTAAATTCCACAACCCAAGATGGCACATTTCAGGTGTGCCCTTAGCTTCCTGGCACCTCTTAACATGGTCTTTGTAGCATTCGTCATTAATTGCAACGGCGTCATTTGCATGTAGGGATGAACATAAAGGAGAAAATTGTCGTGGTTTTGACCATATGAATTCCTGCGTTGAGCAAAGATACAGCGCGACAGGGAGCCCTGTGGTCTCCGTATACAAATTTAATAACATCTCTACGATTTCCGTATGAAATTGAGGGCTTTGATTTTTTGCCATAACTTTAACCTCTCATTTAATTTGCCACATCTTAAGGCTGACCGGCCTGCGGCCGGTCTTGCCGGCTGTTGAACGTGAGGTTACAGACTTTCCTGACTCACCTGCACATCAGTGATAACGCCACTATCGGTATGAGGGAGGCTCATCTGCTTGATTCGCGGAATGTGGTCGTAGACCTCCACTACCTCATAACCGATATTGGAATAGATTCCTGTCTGGAGATCTTTCGTCTGCTTTATCGCTAGTTTCGCATTGAGAATGTCCCCTGGTGCGTTGAGTGGACCCTATAGTCAAGACAATAAACCGTCGAGTTTAAGGTGGTGCCCGGTCGCGCAGCTGACCGGCGCTGCCCCAGTTTTGAGCGTGGTTTTACGCTCAACAAATTTGTCCACGATTCTTGCTCCGCCGCCGC
>NZ_JAUQXO010000067.1:0-11248 GCF_030834625.1 Geobacter sp. | reverse complement strand
GGTCTATCCGTACCAGTCCGGCGGGACCTCGGTGAACACCAGCTACTCCGCGAGCCTCAGCACGAGCAGCACGGGATGGAAGGAGATCGACGTCACCTCCATCGCCCATCGGATGAACGGCTACGGCTGGATGAAATTCCGCGTCACCCCCACCTCGAGCAGTCTCTACGTTGCCGAGGGTGACTTCCAGATTCAGTAAGGTAAGTAAACGTGAATAAATTCCAGGAGCTGAAAGGAGAAACGAAATGAAGCGCATCGGGATCACGTTCGTCGCGCTCCTCGCCATGACCGTCCCGGCCATGGCGGGGCACGTGGCCACGATCGGGACGGGCACCTGCGGTTCCTGTCATAGGACCAACTTGATCACGCAGCACGGCGGCTTCGCGGCTACCGTCTGCCAGACCTGCCACGACAGCACGGCAACCGCCGTCAAAGACACCATTGTCAGTGGTGTGGCGGGGCAGCCCTACACCTGCTCTAACTGCCACGGAGCAGAGACTCACCTGAGCAAGCATGGCGATTACGCCACGAACTTCGCCACCTACAACGGAGTTGAGCCGGTTAATGGAGGCATCTGGACTGCGCCGGCATCGTACACAAAGGTGACTCCGGCAGCCAAGCAGTACCAGCTGTGCGTCAAGTGCCACTCATCCAATGGCCTTGGCGCCACCACAAACAGCGTGAGCAGCGTGATGGGCCCGTCGGGGTTGCTTCTTACTGACCAAGCCATGGAGTTCAACCCCAATAACCGCTCCGGACACCCCATAGTCACCGGTCTCAACAATTATCCCAACTCTCCGGCACCGAAGGCCCTTGCCAAGACCCAATTGACGGCTCCCTGGAACGTCAACGTGGGAACCCAGACGATGAAGTGTTCAGACTGCCATAGTATCGATGGAAAACTGACCGGCGTTGGCAAGGAGTGGCCGTATAACTCTGCCACCGGGCAACTCTGGAAGCTTAGTGACGCAGGCAATACCAGGCTGTTCTGCAAGAATTGCCACCCGATCACCAATACGAACAATACGCATTCAGAAGATAATCACTTCAAATACCCCTGCGTGTACTGTCACACGAGAGTGCCCCATGGCGGCAAGGTCAGCCGGCTGATTGTAACCTTTACCTCGGGTCTTCCGACCCGTTACTATCCTGACGGTAAGGGTGGCGGGACCCCCAGCCTGGAGGACAAACTGCTCCGCTACACCAAGGCGACATCGGCAAGCCGTTATGACACTCCGTCCTGCGACGCGGATTGCCACGGTTCCCACGAGAACAGGACCGGCGAGGCATGGTAGGATTCGTGCTCAGCCAGTTACAGGCTACGTTGAAGGTTTGAATCAGGGGGCGCCAGCCATATACGGCAGGCGCCCTTTTCTGTCTTCGCTTCCCAATGGAGTTGATCCGCACCCCTCTCGATTCTCTCGCGCAGATGCAACTACGACGAGCTCTTCTTCCTTGCCTTTGCGGATCTCATATAGCTTATTTTTTGTTGACAATGAAGACTTTGCTCAATAGTATTAAGTACTTTTGTATAAATTTATGTGGGGGTGCAGGGATGTCTCAGGTGTTCAAGGTGGCGGTTCTTCCCGGTGACGGCATCGGTCCCGAGGTAATGGCCGAGGCGCTCCGGGTGCTGGACGCCGTGGAAGCGAAGTACAACGTGAAATTCGAGCGGACCCACGCCAACGTGGGTGGCGCCGGTATCGACCTCGAAGGGAAGGCTCTTCCCGAAACCACCGTGAATATCTGCAAGGCGTCTGACGCCATTCTCTTCGGTTCCGTGGGAGGCCCCAAGTGGGAGACCCTTCCTCCGGACGAGCAGCCCGAGCGGGGCGCGCTTCTCCCCCTCAGAAAGATCTTCGGCCTCTACGCCAACCTCCGTCCGGCCATAATCTTCCCGTCCCTGACCGGCGCCTCTTCCCTCAAGGAAGAGGTCATCGCCGGCGGCTTCAACGTGCTGGTCATCCGCGAGCTCACCGGCGGCATCTACTTCGCCCAGCCCAAGGGGATCGAGGGAGAGGGATGCGACCGGGTTGGATTCGACACCATGCGCTACAGCGTCCCCGAGATTGAAAGAATTACCCACGTGGCCTTCCAGGCGGCACGAAAGCGCGGCAAAAAAGTCTGTTCCATCGATAAGGCCAACGTCCTCTCCTCGTCGGTCCTCTGGCGGGAGGTGGTCACCGGCATCGCCAAGGAGTACCCGGACGTGGAGCTCTCCCACATGTACGTGGACAACGCTGCCATGCAGCTGGTCCGCTGGCCCAAGCAGTTTGACGTGATCCTCTGCGAGAATATGTTCGGCGACATCCTCTCCGACGAGGCAGCCATGCTGACCGGTTCCCTGGGGATGCTTCCCTCCGCCTCCCTGGCCGAAGGGACCTTCGGCATGTACGAACCCTCCGGCGGCAGCGCCCCGGACATCGCCGGCCAGGGTGTCGCCAACCCCATTGCACAGATCCTCTCCATGGGGATGATGCTCAAGTTCTCTTTCGGTATGGTCGACGCGGCCGATGCCATCGACAACGCCGTGGCCAAGGTGCTCGACCAAGGTTTCCGGACCCGCGACATTTATCAAAAGAAGGCGGGCGAGAAGCTCGTGAATACCAAAGAGATGGGCGACGCGATCATCGCGGCCCTGTAGCGATTTATATTTCCTCAAAAGGAGTTCTGCCTATGAAAGTCGGAATCGTTGGTTGGCGCGGCATGGTCGGTTCGGTTCTCCTCCAGCGGATGGTGGAGGAGGGTGATTTCACCATCGGTATCGAGCCGGTTTTCTTCTCCACCTCCCAGGCGGGGCAGCCCGCCCCCATGAATGCAGGCACTCTCAAGAGCGCCGATGACATTGCAGAGCTGAAGAAGCTCGACATCATCATCACCTGCCAGGGGGGAGACTACACCAAGGCGGTCCACCCCGAACTCCGCAAGCAGGGGTGGCAGGGGTACTGGATCGATGCCGCTTCCACGCTCAGGATGGAAGATAATGCGGTCATCATCCTCGACCCGGTGAACCGGGGCGTCGTTGACGCGGCCCTGGCCAAGGGGCAAAAGGACTTCATCGGCGGCAACTGCACCGTGAGCCTCATGCTCATGGCCCTGGGGGGGCTCTTCCGGGCCGGACTGGTGGAGTGGCTCACCTCCATGACCTACCAGGCCGCTTCTGGCGCCGGCGCTCCCAATATGCGTGAACTCCTCTCTCAAATGGGAGTTCTCCACGGTTCCGTGGCTGAACTCCTCAAGAATCCCTCGTCGGCCATCCTCGACATCGACCGGGACGTGACCGCCACCCTGCGTGGCGATACCCTGCCGAAGAAGGAATTTGGCTTCCCCCTGGCCGGGAACGTCCTCCCTTGGATCGATCGCGAGGTCGAGGACGGCCAGAGCCGGGAAGAGTGGAAAGGGTTCGCGGAGACCAACAAAATCCTCGGCACTTCCACGCCGATCCCGGTGGACGGCATCTGCGTCCGCGTGGGCGCCATGCGCTGCCACAGCCAGGCTCTGACCATCAAGCTGAACAAGGATGTTCCCCTGGCCGACATTGAAGAGCTGATCAAGAACGACAATCAGTGGGTCAAGTTTGTCCCGAACGCCAAGGCCGATACCCTGGCGGATCTGACCCCCGCAGCGGTATCTGGACTTCTTACGGTGCCCATTGGCCGCGTCCGCAAGATGAAGATGGGACCCCAATACGTGCAGGCCTTCACCTGTGGCGACCAGCTCCTCTGGGGTGCCGCCGAGCCCCTGCGCCGGATGCTTCGCATCCTCGTGGAGAAATAATTCATGGCCAGGTTGTGGAATGTGGCTGTCGTCGGTGCTACCGGCGCCGTCGGCAGCCAGATGATTGACTGCCTCGAAGAGCGTAACTTTCCTGTGGGGCAGATCCGCTACTTGGCCAGCCCCCGCAGCGCCGGCGAGGTGCTGGAGTTCAAGGGAAAGCCGGTGCTGGTGGAGGAGCTGACCCGCGACTCCTTCGAGGGGATCGACATCGCCCTCTTCTCGGCGGGCGGCGACCGCTCCCGGGAGTTCTGTCCCGCGGCCGCCGCGGCCGGAGCCGTCTGCATCGACAACTCCAGCGCCTGGCGCATGGACCCGGACGTTCCGCTGGTGGTGCCCGAGGTGAACCCCCATGCCATTGCCGGCTACCGGAAGAAGGGGATCATCGCCAACCCCAACTGCTCCACCATCCAGATGGTGGTGGCCCTGAAACCGCTCCACGATTACGCCACCATCAGGCGGATCGTGGTGTCCACCTACCAGGCGGTTTCCGGCACCGGCAAGAAGGCCATCGAGGAGTTGCAGAAGCAGGTGGTCTCCCTTTTCCAGGGTAAGTCGCCGGAGATAGCGGTCTACCCCCACCAGATCGCCTTCAACTGCCTTCCCCAGATCGACTCCTTTGGTGACAATGGCTACACCAAAGAAGAGATGAAGATGGTGAACGAGACCCGGAAGATTCTGGAGACAGACATCCGGGTCACCGCCACAACGGTCCGCGTGCCGGTCTTCTACGGCCACTCAGAGTCGGTGAATATCGAAACCGAGAGGAAGCTGACCGTGGCCGTGGCCCGCGAGCTTCTGAGCAAAGCCCCGGGCGTGGAGCTGGTGGATGACCCTGCCAGCGGCTCCTATCCCATGGCCATAGAGGCCGCTGGCCAGGACCTGACCCTGGTGGGCCGCATCCGGGAGGACGAATCCATCGAAAACGGCCTCAATCTCTGGGTGGTGGCTGACAACATCCGCAAGGGGGCGGCCACGAACGCCGTCCAGATTGCCGAGATCCTGATCGAGAAGTATCTCAAGTAGGAACGTTGCCCGTGCATATCCGCAACAGGAATGCACGGAGTCTGTGGGGCGCCCCGGGGCGTCCTTCCTTTTATGCGCACCATCAAGCTTATTCTCGAATACGACGGCACTAACTATGTCGGCTGGCAGATCCAGCCCAACGGACTCTCCATTCAGCAGGTGGTGGAGGAAGCCCTGGCAACGATGCTGAAGGGGCCGGTTCGCGTTCATTCCTCCGGTCGCACCGATGCCGGGGTCCATGCGCGGGGTATGGTCGCCGCCTTTACCACCGACAAGGGGCTGCCGTTGCGTGCTTTCTCTGACGGGCTCAATGCGCTTCTTCCTCCTGACATCGCCGTCAGGGATGCCCGGGAGGCCGCGGACGGTTTCAATCCGCGCTTCGATGCCATCGGGAAGCACTATCGTTACACCATCCACCGGGGTGGACGGCGCTCTCCCCTTGACCGACTCTATGTCTGGCACGTACGGGGTGCGCTCGATCTGACAGCCATGGGCGAGGCGGCCCGCCATCTGGTGGGGGAGCGGGACTTTGCCTCTTTTCGCACCACCGGTTGTGCCGCCCGGACCACCGTTCGACGGATCGACGCCGTGGACTTGGAGGAGGAAGGGGGCCTGCTCCATATCGACGTGCGGGGCTCAGGATTTCTGCGCAACATGGTCCGGATCATGGTCGGAACCCTTGTGGATGTGGGGCAGGGGAGGCGGAGCGCGGAGGACATGGCGCTTCTTTTTGAACAGCCTGGTGTGCATGCCGCCGGGCCGACGGCTCCTCCCCAGGGACTGTGTCTCATGGAAGTCTGTTACTGAGCATGTTTTTTTGGGTTGACAGGCGGGAATGTGGATAGTATTATCCGTCCTTCGCTGAGAAAAGTGTTTTTACTCTTTATTCCATCCAGCTTGAGAGGGTTCGATGAAGACGACGAAGGTTGCAAAGAAAGAAGAAGTAACCAGGGACTGGTTCCTGGTCGATGCCGATAGCAAGGTGCTCGGTCGCATGGCCACCGAGATCGCCAATATCCTCCGTGGTAAGAAGAAGCCGATCTACACCCCGAGTGTGGATACGGGCGATTTTGTCGTTGTGATCAACGCCGAGAAGATTCAGCTCACCGGCAACAAGCTCGCCGACAAGATGTACCACAGTCACTCCGGTTTCCCGGGTGGCCTCAAGTCCATCACTGCCGGCAAGCTCATCGAGAAGAAGCCTGAAGATCTTATTCGCAAGGCCGTGAAGGGGATGCTTCCCAAGAACAAGCTTGCCCGTCACATGCTCAAGAAGCTCAAGGTCTACGCCGGATCCGCGCATCCGCACGAGGCCCAGCAGCCCAAGAATCTCGACATCTAAATCGGATCAGAGAATATACGGATCAGGAGATAACGAATGGCAGCAATCAGCTACTACGGTACGGGTAAGCGGAAATCATCGGTCGCCAGGGTCTGGCTGAAGCCGGGGACCGGAAACATCGTCATCAACAACAAGACTATCGACGACTACTTCGGTCGCGAGACATCCAAGATGGTCGTCAAGCAGCCCCTGGAGCTGGTCGAGAAGGTTGGCAACTTTGACATCTATGTGAACGTCCGCGGCGGCGGCGACTCCGGTCAGGCCGGCGCCATCAAACACGGAATCACGAAAGCTCTTCTCGAAGTGGACGTCACCCTCCGCGGTACCCTCAAGAAGGCCGGCTTCATCACCCGCGACTCCCGCATCAAGGAGCGGAAGAAGTACGGCAAGCGTGCCGCCCGGAGAAGCTGCCAGTTCTCCAAGCGCTAAACGCACCATCTGCAGCCACGGTTGTTCAAGGGGAAAATCCACGCGGGTTTTCCCCTTTTGCTTTATCGATGTTTCCCCTATACTTGCATACTTCGCGTCTGCCACTTTTTCGCCAGGAGTTTTCCCATGCTGAATGTCGCCGTTGTCGGAGCGAGCGGATATACCGGAGTGGAACTGCTCAGGCTTCTCCACTGCCATCCCGAGGTGGCTGTCACCTGCATCACCTCCGAGCAGAGCGCCGGCAGGCCAGTTGCCGATGTATTCCCAACGCTACGTGGCCGCTACGCTCAGGTTCTCGAGAATCTCGAACCGGTCAGGGTGGCCGAGAAGGCCGACCTTATATTTACGGCCCTTCCCCACAAGGCGGCCATGGAAGTGGTCCCAACCTTTCTGAAGCTGGGGAGGCGGGTGATTGACCTTTCCGCCGACTACCGGTTCAACGATGCAGCCGTGTACGAGCAGTGGTACGAGCCCCACATGAATCCAGAAAACCTTAACGAGGCGGTCTACGGCCTGCCGGAGGTGCGGCGGGAGAAGATTGGGGATGCCCAACTCGTGGGGAACCCCGGCTGCTATCCCACGAGCGTCATCCTGGGTCTCATGCCGCTTCTGAAGAAGGGGCTCATCGATACGACCACCATCATCGCCGATTCGAAGTCGGGGGTTTCGGGCGCAGGCCGGGGCGCCAAAGTCGAGAACCTCTATTGTGAGGTGAATGACGGTTTCAAGGCGTATGGCATCGGCGGCGTTCACCGGCACATCCCCGAGATCGAGCAGGAGCTGTCCTTTCTAGCCGGTGAGCGGATCACCATCACCTTTACCCCCCATCTGGTCCCCATGGACCGCGGGATTCTCTCCACCATCTACGCGCGGCTTTCCGGCAGTGCCACCACAGCAGACCTGGCGAAGATCTATGCCGATTTCTACGACGGCGAGCCCTTTGTCCGCGTGCTCTCCGCCGGAAACGTTCCCTCCACCTCCCACGTGCGGGGCTCCAACTTCTGCGACATCGGTCTCGCCGTCGACAGCCGCACCGGGCGGGTCGTCGTTGTTTCCGCCATTGACAACCTTGTGAAGGGCGCCGCGGGCCAGGCTGTGCAGAACATGAACATCATGTATGATTTTCCCGAGGCGTTGGGGCTGGAAGGTCTTCCCCTCTTCCCCTGACAAGGTTTCCATGACGTTTCTGCCAACCACGAGAGAAGAGGCTGCGCGACGGGGCTGGGACGAGCTTGACGTCATTTTTGTCACCGGCGACGCCTACATTGACCACCCGGCCTTCGGCGTACCGCTTCTGGCTCGCTGGCTTGAGTCCCGCGGTTTCAGGGTCGGAATCATCGCCCAGCCCGACTGGCGCTCCCGGGAGCCCTTCACGGCCATGGGGCGTCCCCGGCTATTTTTTGCCGTATCTGCGGGGGCCATGGATTCCATGGTCGCCCACTACACCCCCCTCAAAAAACTTCGCCATGACGATGCCTACACCCCAGGCGGTCGCCATGGTGCCCGACCCAACCGTGCCACCATCGTCTATACCTCCCGGCTCAAGGAGGCGTTCAAGGACGTGCCGGTGGTGATCGGCGGCATCGAGGCATCTCTTCGCCGTTTCGCTCACTACGACTATTGGGAGGACAAGGTCCGTCGCTCGGTTCTCTTCGATGCCAAGGCCGACATCCTTGTGTTTGGCATGGGAGAGCGGCCGATTCTCGAGCTGGCCGAGCGGCTTCGTTGCGGAGAGCCCCTTGCGCAGATCTCTGACATCCGGGGAACTGCCTGCGCGGCGCGGGGAGAGATGTCGTCCAGTGTTGTGGAGCTTCCCACCTATGAGGAGGTGGTAACCAATCCGCAGCGGTATGCCGAAGCATTCGTACTCGCATCAAGAGAGATGATCTCCGGCGCCGGCAAAGCCCTTGCCCAGCGCCACGGCGATCGCATCCTGTTCTGCAATCCCCCTTCGATACCCCTGTCCGAGGCCGAGTTGGACGCCGTCTACTCTCTTCCGTACGCCCGGGCGCCCCACCCGTCGTACGCCGAGCCCGTTCCCGCCTACGACCAGATCAAGTCGTCGGTTACGACCCACCGCGGCTGCTTCGGCGCTTGCGCCTTCTGCGCCATCACGCACCACCAGGGAAAAGTCATCCAGTCACGGAGTGAGCGGTCTGTCACTGCCGAGGTGGAGCGCATGGTCGCGATGCCCTGGTTCCGGGGCAGTATCAGCGACGTGGGAGGGCCGACCGCAAATATGTACGGCCTGCGCTGCGGCAGTGCCGATGGCGGTGCTAGCTGCCGCCGCGGAAGCTGTCTCTTTCCGTCCGTTTGCCGGCACCTTGTCACCAGCGACCGGCGAGCCGCGGCGCTCCTCAGGCGGGTGAGATCGATTCCGGGGGTCAAGCACGTGACCGTATCGTCGGGCGTTCGCTATGACCTTCTCGAGCGTCAGCCGGAGTATCTGGTAGAACTTCTCGCCAACCATGTGGGAGGGCTCCTCAAAGTCGCTCCTGAGCACACGGTAGACTCGGTGACCGATCTCATGCGTAAGCCGGGCAAAGAGGCATTTGAGCGTTTTCTCGCCCGTTTCAGGAACGAAAGCGCCAGGCTTGGCCGGAAGCAGTACGTGATTCCCTACCTGATGTCGGGGCATCCTGGGTGCACCCTCGACCACATGGTGGAGCTCGCCCTTTTTCTAAAACGGCACAGCCTGCGGGTAGAGCAGGTGCAGGATTTTACACCCACTCCCGGCACCCTTGCCACCTGCATGTACCACACGGGGATCGACCCTTTTTCAGGACGGAGAGTGTACGTGGCGCGAAGCGACCGGGAGAAACGGCTCCAGAAGGCGCTTCTGTTGTGGCATCTTCCGGAGGAACGGCGCCATGTGCTGGAGGCGCTCAGAGTCTGCGGCCGCGAGGATGCGGCAACTGAACTCCTTGGCTCCGGCCGGTTATCGCAGAAAGGGGGCGGCAGGCTCCGTCGCCCTTGACCTGCCGCTTCGGGTGCGTTTTACTTAACATCAGGTTAGTGTGAGTGCTCTGGTTTTATATAGACTCCATGGGGGGCACCGATGCTCGTCGTCTGCTGCATCAAGCAAGTTCCCGACACAACGCAGGTTCAGATCGATCCCGTCACCAATACCCTGGTGCGGGAAGGGATTCCGTTCATTGTGAACCCCTACGACACCCATGCCCTTGAGGAGAGCCTTCGTCTCAAGGATCGCTACGGTCTGCGCGTGGCGGCCCTTTCCATGGGGCCTCCCAATGCCGAGGCTACGATCCGCAAAGCTCTTTCTCTCGGGGTGGACGAGGCAATCCTGTTATCCGACAGAACATTCGGCGGAGCTGACACCCTGGCGACGAGCAATGTCCTCTCCGCCGCCGTCTGCCGTCTGGCCGAATCGGATGAGGTTGCCCTCGTTATCTGCGGAAAGCAGACCATTGACGGCGACACCGCCCAAGTGGGGCCGGGAATAGCGACGCGGCTTGGCTTTACCCAGTTGACGCTGGTGGACCGGATCGAGGATCTTGACCTTGCGACCCGAACAATCAAGGTCAGGCGAAAGCTTGAGGGGCGCTACGAGGTGGTGGAGGGACGGCTCCCGGCCATGCTTACGGTTGTGCGAGAAATCAACCGCCCCCGCTATCCTGCCGTGCCCATGCGTCTTCAGGCAACTGGCTCGCCGGTAACGGTCTGGAACAACGACGTTCTCAGGCTTGATCCTGCGGCCGTCGGGCTCAAAGGGTCACCCACATGGGTCAGTCGGATTTTTTCCCCAGAGCGAGCCAAGGGGCAAATCATCGGAGACGGTGAGAGCGATCCGGAGGGCACGGCTCGCCTGCTCGTTGAGACACTGCGTGGCAAGGATCTGCTTCCCTTCTAGTTGCAATGACGGGTGGTTTTCCATTCGTGTCTGCGGAGTCGAGAAATCGTCACGAATTATTTTTCTTGACACCTAAAGGGCTCTGGTTTATAAAGCATATCTTCTTTGCGCAAAAAGCTTGACCATGCCGTAAAAAGCATGTATAGATTTTGTTCGCGCTGGCGTAGCTCAACTGGTAGAGCAGCTGACTTGTAATCAGCAGGTTGCGGGTTCAAGTCCTGTCGCCAGCTCCATTTGAAAATTCGCTTCTTCGTCTGGAGGGATTCCCGAGCGGCCAAAGGGAACAGACTGTAAATCTGTCGTCGTACGACTTCGGAGGTTCGAATCCTCCTCCCTCCACCATACAAACCTTCAGAAGTTTCTGAGGGGCGGGCGTTCTCCAGGAGACCGACAGGTCGCAGGCACTGGGGCCGGCAGCTCGGCAGGGCTTCAAAGAACTTCAAAGGAGTTTGGCGGGAATAGCTCAGTTGGCTAGAGCGTCAGCCTTCCAAGCTGAGGGTCGCGGGTTCGAGTCCCGTTTCCCGCTCCATACTTCATTTTGCGCCCACATAGCTCAGGAGGTAGAGCACTTCCTTGGTAAGGAAGAGGTCACCGGTTCGAGTCCGGTTGTGGGCTCCATTTTTTTCTTCGTTTTGACGAGAAGCAATTCTCAAAATAGAGTGTCCGGGAGGAATCCTACATGGCAAAGGCAAAATTCGAGAGAACGAAACCGCACGTCAACATAGGGACGATCGGTCACGTAGACCACGGCAAGACCACGCTGACCGCCGCCATCACGCGGGTTCTGGCCGAGCAGGGTCAGGCTG